>JANWXR010000088.1 GCA_025057205.1 Anaerolineales bacterium
GAGGGCGTTGATGGCGCCCGCAACGTCATCGAACCGACCGAGCCGCACGATGCCGGTGAAGTAACTGACGTCCTCGTAGTAGAAAACGATGACGCCCGCCGGCGCGTAGTAGCCGAGCTCGCCCGGCAGCGGGTCGTCGCCGGCCGGTACGCCCTCCATGGTCAGCCTTCGGGGCAACCTGGCGAGCTTCTCCTGGCGACCATAGTCGCTGAAGGTGAGCGTCAGCGGGAGTTGGGCGATCAGATCGCGCGCAGTGGGGTTGTCCCACAGCCGCGCCGACAGCACTGTGTCGCCAAAGACGACTCGAATGGGCGTTTCCGTGGTTGCCGTTTCCTCGTTTGCAGGCATAGGCGTCTCTCCTTCCGTAGGTTCTGGCGTTGGCGGCGCATCCGACATTAAAGTGGGCGTCAGCGGCGCTGCGGTGGATTGTTCGAGTGGAAGAGTTTCCGTTGGCGCAGCCACGGTCGCCGCAGGCGTAGTCGCCTCGGCATCCGGCTGGAATGGAGGCGTGGACATAGATGCGCAAGCGGCGGCAAGGAACGCGGCAAGAATGAGCATGCCAATGTATAGCCTGAGTTGAGCCTTCACGTCCATTTCTCCTTTCCCGAAGTTCCTTAGGGCTTGTCAGAGTATGACTCCGCACCTTCCCGGAAGCTCTGAGTTTCCGGGAAAGTCGAAGCCGGGACATGATTCTTTGACAAGCACCTAGTGTTAAGTTGAATTTTACACTTTTATAGTCTGGTAAGTCTACTCTCATTCTGAGCATTTTATGGTCTTTACCTGCCAAATATGGCAACTTTGTCGTCAAAAAATGGCATTTGAAACAGGTCTAAAAGTGAAAAAATTTTCTTAACTTAGCACTAGATTGCAATCTCATGTCGTCCTGCTGGCAACTCGCGCACGGGTCGCCCCACGAGATCCACCACGACCGGAACAGGCGAGTCAATCATCACCCGCTCCGGGCTTGCCTCCACGGAAATCATGCCGTGTGGCGTCGGAACGTTCCCTTTGGCCCACCGCAACCGCCCCAGGCGTGGGGCGATGCGCGCTGTGGCGTACCCCGGCTCGGCGGGCGTCACCCCTAGGGTGTAGAAGATCATGTCGCGCGTCGGGGTGCAGCTCCAGCCGTGCACATGCGTGCCCCAGCCCCAGCACTCGCCGATCGTGTCGTAGCCGTTGACGAGAAACTCCGACCAGCGGCGGTATAGATCCGGTAGGCGATCGGCTTTCCCTGCTTGAGCCACGGCGTCATGCACGACATAGCTCATGAACGGCTCTGCCAGCACGATTTCCCGCTCGGCGTCCCAGTCAATCGCGTAGATTCCCTGCAGCTGCTTTTCGATTTTCTCCTGCGAATATTCTCCCTGTTCGCCGCCGACCCAGGAGCGCACCACCAGCCGCGCCGGATCGGTGATCACGTCAACGATTCGGCCCCAACGGGCTTCTGGCGCCAAACCGGAGACGATCGCCAGCGCCCCGGCCAGTTGGCTCATCTCCGGACGCCGTTCTCCGTCCACGATGTGGTCAATGTAGGAGCCGCGCGCTTCATCCCAGAAAAGCTCGAAGCCTGCACGCGCCCGCGCGTACAGGGCTTCGGCCCAGCGTTGGCGACCGCGATCCTCCAGCCATCCGGCCATCTCGGCGAACTCGCGCAGCCCGCGCGCCCACAGCGCCGTGAGCAGGGAGCTGGTGTCATTGACCAGCACGCTGGACCAGTCCACCAGATTCCACTCCGGCACATCCTTGAGCACGCCCGCTTGGGTCTGGTATGGAGCGTACCAGCGCAGCACGCGCTCGGCGGTGGGCATCAACCCTGCGACGAACTCACGGTCTCCGCTGAAACGGTACCAGTTGTAGAGGCCGTGAACCCAGTGCAGCGCCCAATCGGGGATGGTGAAGGCGCCCTTGGCCTCGATGTCGCCCGCCACGCTCATCGGCAACATGCCGTCGGCGCGCGGCGAATTGCCCAGCGTCAGGTAGTGCCGGGCCAGCCGCCAGTCGCTGTTTGTCGCCAGATGCACCATCTGATGGACGACGCCGTCTCCCACCCAGGCGCGCTGCTCGCGCGTCGGACAGTCAATGAACGCATCGTGCGAGCAGAGTTGCACCGTGCGGATGCCCGCGGCAAAGATGCGATTCAGCATTTCATCATCGCAGGCGAAGCTTCCGCTCTCCGTCCAGGAATAGAGATGCTCTTGCACGGCAAAGCTTTGGAGTGTGACGGGGCCTTGCACGCCGTGCACCAGGATATAGGCATAGCGGAAGCCGTTGGACTCAAACGCCTGAAAGCGGTCGTGTTCCCCGCGGGCGATATACCGCGCGCCTGAGTGAACGTCTCTGTTGCTGGAGGGCGTGAGGAGCGGCTCTTCCAGGTAGGCGAGATCGAGCACCGCGCCGGGAGGCGCCTGAATCTCGAACGTCACAAACCCCGACACGATGCGGCCCATGTCAAGGCTGAGCCGAGCGATGTTGTCGAACGACACCTCCACCGTAACGGGCAAGTGCGCAACAGAAGCCGTGCGCAGCGGGCGAAGCGCGGCCGCCGCCCGCACGCGCTTGTTAGGACTGACCACCGATGGGTCCACCACACCGCTCAACTCTTCAACCCGGATGGTGGCGGGCGTCTGCAATTGACCACCGAGTTTGGCGATCGGGCGCGGGTACAACGGGCCATACGGGTCGGTGGGAGGCTGGGTTCGCGCAAAACCGCCGATGTGCATGGCGGGTATGACCTGCGCCGCGCCCCAATCGCTGTCGTCGAACTCGGCCTCCTGCCAACCGTGAGGAAAGCGTCGCGCGTCGAACACCTCGACGGGGACGCCGCCGCCGACCGGGTCTTCGATGTCATGGCGCCATTCGTCTGACCACGCCTCCACGCAACGGGCTTTCCAGCCGGCGTCGCTGACCAGCCAGCCGGCCGCACCCAGGTTCGCCTCAAAGACGAGGACGCCGGTTTTGCCGAGCGTTAGGTTGGGCGCAGCCGGCATCCAGTAGGAGTTCGGCCTGCCATAGTACTTGACGTACACGGCGAGAACGTTTTCGCCCGGTCGCAGGTAGGGGGCGAGGTCGAAGAAATCGTAGTGCAGGCGCCGCGGCTGACTGCGGATGGGACCGCAAAAGACCTCCTGACCGTTCACAAAGAGAATGTACCGTGAATCGGCGGTGATGCGCGCCGGCGCGCGGTCGGGAACACGGTCGAGGTGGAAACGCTTGCGAAAGAGAGCATGGCGTTCCGGCGCATTGGGATCGCCTGCGGCCGTCAAACCGGCCGCAGGCGTGATCGCTTCTTCCGGCGTCCAGATCCAATGACCATGCCATCGGATTTCCGGAAAGTCATCGAGCGTAGTCGCTGTGGACATAGTGAACCTTTTTCTCCAAGCTTAATGTCTGCCGTTGGCGCTTCTCAAGCAGTCTCTCAGAGCGCCGATTACGGCATGAAGATCAAACATAGCCGAGCCGTTCAGCGCATCCCCCTTTCTGGGGTAATGATCAGATTGAGTTCGTTGACCAGACCTGCCGGCAGCAACGCATCGGCAGCGGCGTCGCCGTTCTCCAAGAGCAGACAACGGATTCCTAGCTCGTGATGCAGTGTCTCCGGCGCCGCTTCGAGATCGATCTCGCTCTCCCCGGCGAAACTATAGGAAACGCCGTCCGCTGACGTATGGTCTCATGAAACTCTCCTGTCATCTCCACGAAAAGCGGTAGCGCAACCAGACCAGGCCGCCCTCCAGCGCCTGGCAACTTTCCAGCGCCATGTCCATTCGCTTCAGGGCGTCCGTCTCGCCGTGAATGTCAAACACGGCGGGGCCGCCCGGCGTCCCCTCGACGCTGGGGGCGATGATCAGGCTGAGTTCATCGACCAATCCCGCCTGAAGCAGCGCACCGTTGGCTGCGCCTCCGCCCTCCAAGAGGAGACGACGAATTCCCAGCTCGCCATGCAGCGTCTCCAGCGCCGCTTCTAGATCGATCTTGCTCTCCCCGGCGAAGATGTAGGAGACGCCATCGGCCCGCAGGCCGGCAAGATGACTGTCGGAGACCGCCTGCGTCAGCACCACCACAAGCGGATCGCCACCCACCTGGCTGCGCCCCCATGCAATCTTGCCGGCGGCGTCGAGCACCACGGCCCACCCTCCGGCTTCTTTCTGTGCAAACCAGTTCTCACGGGGCAACGGCGCTCGCGTGTAGGACGGATAGGGAGCGTCGCGCAGGGCGAACTCCTGCCCCGTCACCCGTCCTACCAGCCAGGCGTCTCCGGCGAGTTCGTTGTGCAATCGCTCGTATATTCCCCGATCTTCCACCGGCGGATGCCAGCGACTGGGCAGGATGCGCCCGTCCACGCTCGCTATCATGTGGCAGATGACATAAGGCTTCATCGTGTTTCCCTTTATACGTTTCCATGTGGTCATTCTTAGCAAAACAGATGCATCATGCTGCTTCACCGGAAACGGTCTGCACTTTAGGCAATGCTTTCCGTTCTCGAAACGCAAGGATGGTCGCCGGCAAGGAGAGCAGCAGCAGGATGGCGCTTACGACAATCGCACCGACGGCGCCGCTGGAGTCGATGGCGACGCCGCCCACCGCCGCGCCCAGCGTGATCGCCAGTTGCGTTGTAGCGACAAACAGACCGCCCCCGCTTTCGGCGTCTTCCGGCACGGTGCGCGTGATCCATGTGGTCCAGCCGATCGGCACAACGCTGAAGGCAAAGCCCCAGAGCGCCACCAATCCCGCCGTCACAAGCGTGTGGCTTCCAAACGTCATCAACCCGACCGCCAGCGCACACATGAACAGCGGCAAGAGGATAAGCGTCAGCCGCAGGTTATGCGTCAGCATGGCGCCGGCAAGCGCCGTTCCGACTATGCTTGCGACGCCGAAACCGAGCTGAACCAAGGAGAGCGCACGCACATCCACTCCCGTAACACTTTCGAGGAAAGGCCGCAGATAGGTGAAGTACGCAAAGCGTCCGGCGAAGAGCAAGAGAACGCCCAGCATGCCGATGCGAATTTGCGGACGCCACAGCACATGCATCATCGTAGCAAGCCGCGTTCGCCCACGGGAAGGCATCGAGGGCAGCGCCACGAATTGCCATGCCAACGCCACTAATCCGAGCGCCGCGACGCCCAGGAAAACGCCGCGCCAGCCAATGACGCTGCCAAGCACGCTGCCGAGCGGAACTGCGGCGATTGAGGCGATGGTGCCTCCGCCAAAGATGATGGAAAGCGCGCGCGGTACGAGCGGAGTCGGGGCCAGCCGCATCGCCACCGCCGCGCAGAACGACCACGTCCCACCGAGTGCAATGCCCAGCAGCATCCGCGCCAGCAGGAGCAGCACCGGATTGGGTGCAGCCACAACCAACAAATTCGAGGCGATCTGTAGGATCGCAAGCAGCAAGAGCAGAACGCGGCGGTCCAGACTCCGTGCAGCAAAGGCGATGACCAGGCTCGTCACGAATGCGGCCGCCGAGGTGGCCGTCATCGTTTGCCCTGCAAGCCCCTCGCTGATGTGCAGATCGGCTGCCATCGGCGTTAGCAGGCTGACCGGCAGCGTTTGCGCGGCTGTCAAGACAATCACGCCAAACGTCAATGCAAAAATCGCTCCCCAAGCCGGTTTCACTATCTCTTCTTCCACGCCTGAATTCATGGTTTTGAGAGGAGAGGTTGTATCGCTCACGCCGACGCCTCGTCTCTAGCCAATAAAGTTGATGGCTCTCGAACCTCCGTGCTGCGACCAGCGTCGGTGACGAACCAGACCTTGCTCATTGTGACACCCTTTCCATCATGTTCTGTGTTGTCTCGACATTGTTCGCGCCTATGGTCAGCGCTTGCTCCGCCATCAGGACAGCGGTTTCGTATCCCTGAATCTTCTGCTCCAACAAGTTCAGGGTTTCCTGCATTTCGGCCATCTTGGCGACAAGCTGAGTGCGCTGCTCCTGTAAGATCGTTTTTCTGGCTTCGATGGTTTCGTCGCCCTGTTCTACTAGCGCAAAGTATTCAAGCAGCACTTCAATCGGAAGGCCAGATCTTCGCATGCACTTGATGAAATCAATCCGCTTCAGATCAAGTTCGTTGTAGTCCCGGATGCCGCTTTTGGTTCGATTCACCGGTGAAAGAAGACCGATCTTTTCGTAATAGCGCAATGTATCCACTGAAAGTCCTGACTGTTCGCTCACCTCTGATATGCGCATATCCCCACCTCCTCGGCAGAGTGTAATGCCTGGAGTTGACTCTATGTCAAGAGTGAATTTCAGTTTGGGGAGAGCTTATTTTGTCGTGCGTTGCGCTTACACCGATCGTAGCCAACCCTGAATCAGCCCGCGTATTCTGAATCGCTAACCTGCTCCATCCATTCGACAACCTTACCGTCGAGCGCCTCCTGGATGGCAATATGCGTCATCGCCGTGGTTGGCGCGGCGCCGTGCCAGTGCTTTTCGCCCGGTGCAAACCAGACCACATCGCCGGGGTGAATCTCCTCGACCGGGCCGCCCCAGTGCTGCACGCGCCCGCAGCCGCCCGTCACGATTAGCGTCTGTCCCAGCGGATGGGTGTGCCAGGCGGTGCGGGCGCCCGGCTCGAAGGTGACGCTGGCGCAGCGCATGCGCGCCGGCTCCGGCGCTTGCAAGAGTGGATCGACGCGCACCGCGCCGGTAAAATATTCAGCCGAACCTTTGCTGGAAGGTTGCGAGCCGTTGCGCTTGATCTCCATTTGCTTTCTCCTTTGGAACAAGCAGGAAACGCGCCTACAGTTCTTGGCGCGTGGGTCGGAACAAAATCTCGTTCACATCCACCTCCTCCGGCTGGCTGATGGCAAAGGCCACCATGCGGGCGAACGACTCGGCGGGAATTGCAAACTCTGCATAGAAGCGTCGCATGTTCTCCGCTACATCCGGCTCGGTCACGCTGTCCGGCAGATCCGTAGCGACGGCTCCCGGGGAGATGACAGAGGTGCGAATATTGTAGGGCTTGACTTCCATGCGCAGCCCTTCCGAGATCACGCGCACCGCCGTTTTGGTGGCGGCGTAGACGACCCCGCCTGGGCGCACTTTGTGTCCCGCCACCGACGACACGTTGATGATGTGTCCGGATTTCTGTTGCTGCATGTACGGCAGCGCCGCGGCGATGCCGTAGAGCACGCCCTTAATGTTCACATCGATCATGCGATTCCAGTCATCAACCTTGAGCCGCTCCAGAGGAGAGTGCGGCATGACGCCAGCGTTGTTGATCATGACGTCGAGCCGTCCGTAACTTTGCACGGCGATGTCGACCAACCGCTTCACCTGATCGGAGTCGGTGACGTCGGTCGGGATAGCGAGCGCCCTGCCGCGGTTGGCGATTAACTCCTCCGCCAGCGCCTGGATGCGGTCGGCGCGCCGTGCTCCCAGTGCAACGGACGCTCCCTCGGCGGCGAGCAGGCGGGCGGTCGCCTCGCCCAGCCCGCTGCTCGCTCCCGTGATGACGATGACTTTGCCTGCAATAGCGTTGCTCATAGGGGCGGCCTCTATCGATTGAAAACCTCGCGTGCGACGCGGACGGCCGACATCGCGCGCGGCCAGCCGGCGTAGAAGGCCAAATGAATGATCACCTCGGCCAGCTCGCTTTCCGTCAGGCCGTTCTCTTTGGCCCGGCGCAGGTGCCCTGATAATTGCTCGGTGTTACCGTTGGCGATCAGCGCCGCCACGGTCACCAGGCTGCGGTCGCGCAGGGAAAGCTCCGGCCGCGCCCAGACATCGCCGAACAAGACCGCATCGGTCAGTTCCGCCAGCTTGGGCGCAAAGTCGCCGACTAACTGCTGTGCAATCGTTGGTTGTTGGTGTTCAGACATGCGCTGGCTCCTTTGCATGAAAAAGTCTTACGTTGGGCGCTTCGCTTCACCCAACCGCTTCACAAC
>JANWXR010000089.1 GCA_025057205.1 Anaerolineales bacterium
CTGGACGTAAACGAGACAGTTCTTCGCAAACTCGAAGAAAATGCCGAAGCGCTTGCTCGACGTTCCGCTGCGGCGACAACGCGCTGAGTCCGATTGCCTGCCCGCCTGCGCCCAGATGGTAGTGGAGTTTGCCGGACGCGCCGCCGCTTACGAGCAAATCCGAGAGCTGCTGGGCACACGCTGGTTCGGCACTCCCGCTGCTAACCTTCTCCGACTGGAAAAACTGAACCTACGCGTCGAATTAGCCGAGCTTCCCTGGCCGCGCATCCGGGAACAACTAGAGCAGGGCCGGCCCGTTATCGCCTTTGTCAGCACCGGTGACCTTCCCTATTGGCGTCTCGACACAGATCACGCCGTTGTGGTGGTCGGTTTCGATGACGAGCGTGTTTTCGTCAACGATCCTTACTTCGACATCGCTCCGCAGACGGTGCCGCGCACGGCCTTTGAGCTGGCGCAACTGCGCTTCAACCATCTCTGCGCCGTCGTGACCGTCTCCTGAATTGAACCTTCAGCCAGACGCAAACTTCAATTTCACTCTCTACCTCTTCACGTGCGGCGACGAAGCACCCCTCATGGATCGCCGCCGGCATCCGATCTACCCGTATCAGCCAGCTTGAAGTTTTAGCTTGCAATGCCCCACATCGGCACGCTGCGCGAGAGCCACCTGCACGCCGCGCTCAAGCAATACTACGCCCAACCCGGCGATGTCTTCGAGTCGCCCGTGGCCGGCTTCGTCGCCGACATCGTCCGCGGCAACCTCGTCATCGAGATTCAGACCGCGAACTTCTCGCCACTCAAGCGCAAGCTGCCGCAACTGCTCCAAACGCACCGGCTGCGGCTGGTACATCCGATTGCAGTGGAGAAGTGGATTGTGCGCATGGATGCGGCAGGCCGCGCCCTCAGCCGGCGCAAGTCGCCCCGGCGCGGCTGCCTCGAGCACATCTTCCTCGAACTGGTCAGCCTGCCCGAACTGGCCGCCAATCCGTGTCGGCGGGCGAGCCGTTGAAGTGATAGATCTCCCAGCCGGCGAAGTGCGGGCCGCTGACCTTCCAGCACTTGCGCTTCTCGGTGGAGGTCAGGATGAAGGCCCCTTTGCGGGTGCCGACGAGGACGCGAACGGTGCTCATGGTGTATTCTCCTGTTTGGTCAGCGGATAGATAGCAGATGAGCGGATGAGAACGGACTCCGATGTATCCGTTTACATCCGTTCATCCGTTTACATTCGTGACTCCACTGAAAAAACTACTTTTCAGGTGCAAACGCCACCATATATGGCGTCGAGATTACCACCGAAGTGGCATATGTGGCGGCCAAGCGTTTCGATCATGACCTTTTTTCAGTGCACTCATCCGTGACTCCATTGAAAAAACCATGATCTCACCGCGAAGCTGCGAAGAGCGCCAAGGATTCGCTTTTGTTTTTCTTAGCGTTCTTGGCGTCTTCGCGGTTCAAATGGGCTTTTTTTCAGTAGAACCATCCGTTCATCCGTTTAGTTATCCGTTGGCAGGCTCGACCCGGCATGTCTGTCAACGGATAGGTAGCGGATGAGCGGAGGGGAACGGATAGGCCCGCTTTTCTGCCCGCGGCCATCCGTTGTATCCGTTTGTATCCGTTCATCCGTTTAGTTATCCGTTGGCAGGCTCGGCCCGGCATCATTCGTGAGGCAAAAGAGTGTCCGTTCACCACCGATCAGGCAAACCTTGCAGGGCGACGCGCCAGCCATACTCGGTATCCAGCAGGTGCACCCGCGTAGCCCTTCAGGCTATGCCAGCCCAGGTCGGGTGTTGCCTGGCGTGTAAATTCCTCATCGGAAATCCGCTCGCACGCGCTCAGTATTTCGTTGTCCGCCCAGAAGTTGTGGGCGACCAGGGTCTCCACATCAGCTTTGTGCATCGCATCTCCATCCCCGCCGCAAAAATAATTTCGGGGACGTTGTCGCCAACGTCCCCGCGACTCGCATCGAGCAGCTTAGGCCTCGTCTTCGACCGCTTCGTCGTCACCGCCGGAAGCGTCATTGCCGACGAAGCCGTGACTGTTCGCTGCATGAGCGGCGCGAATGGCCAACTCGATCTCCCTGGCCACCTCTGGGTGCTCACGCAGATAGGCCTTAGCCTGTTCGCGGCCCTGGCCGATGCGTAGGTCGTTGTAGCTGAAGAACGCGCCGCGCTTGGTGATGATTTCCAGCGCCGTGCCCAGGTCGAGGATGTCGCCTTCCTTGGAGATGCCTCCATTGAAGAGAATGTCGAACTCGGCCTCACGGAACGGCGGGGCGACCTTGTTCTTGGTCACGCGCACGCGGGTGCGATTGCCGACGACCTCGCCGTTCTCCTTGATGGCCTGAATCCGGCGCACATCCAGCCGGACGCTGGCGTAGAACTTGAGCGCCAGGCCGCCGGTGGTCGTCTCCGGGTTGCCGAACATCACGCCGATCTTTTGGCGCAGCTGGTTGGTGAAGAGCACCGCCGTGTTGGTTTGCTTGATGGCGCCGGAGAGCTTACGCAGCGCCTGGCTCATTAGCCGCGCCTGCACCCCCATCGTCGCGTCGCCCATGTCGCCCTCGATCTCGGAGCGCGGCACCAGCGCGGCCACCGAGTCAATCACGACCACGTCCATCGCGCCGGAGCGCACCAACGCCTCGACGATCTCCAGTGCCTGCTCACCGGTATCCGGCTGAGAGATGTACAGGTTGTTCACGTCCACGCCGAGTTTGGCGGCGTAAACGGGGTCGAGGGCGTGCTCCATGTCCACATAGCCACACACACCGCCGCGCTTCTGCGCCTCGGCCACGATGTGCAGGCAGAGCGTGGTCTTGCCGGCAGCCTCCGGCCCGTAGATTTCGGTGACGCGCCCGCGCGGCACGCCGCCGACTCCGAGGACGAGGTCCAGTGCCAGTGAGCCGGTGGGGATGGCTTCCACGTTCAGGTGCGAGGCTTCGCCCAGGCGCATGATGGTTCCCTCGCCGAATTTCTTGGTCAGGTCGCTTAGGGCTTTGTCAATGGCGTTGCGGCGGGCTGGGTCCAATCGGGGTTTGGCCGGCGCTTCCGGCTCGGCCTCTGCCTCTTTCGGCTTGCGGCCACGCTTGCCTTTTGCCGGGGCTTCATCCGCCGAAGCGGAAACAGCGACTTCGAGGCCGTTGGCGCCCGGTTCGGCAACGACTTCAGCGACGACGGTTTCACCCGCCTCGGCGGCTTCACCGTTTTCAATCTCGTCAATGTTTTTCTTACGGGGCATGAAGGTCTCCTGTAGGGGGTAGGTGCCGCAAGCGGCGGTTCATTAGAACAAATGTAGCTATAAGTATAGGTCAGATGTTCTAGATGTCAAGCCGCCAGATAAGGGAGCGCATGATTATTTTCGGCCAGATGTTCTGTATCATGGGGTAAATGACTACGCCCCGCTCTGAAAAGCGAGGCGTAGTGCATAAGGGAGCCGGGCCAGGATCAGCAGGCCCAGGTGACGGGACTATCGCCGGCGCAGGAAGGCCGGGATGTCCAGATCGTCCGTGTTGTAGGTGCGCGGCTGGAAGTCGGCCACTTCGGGCCGGGCAGGAGCTTGCGGCTGGGCGCTCGAGACATCTAGCTGTGCGGCTGCAGGTCGGAGGGCTGAGGCCGTGCGCGGCGTGGCGCGCTCCAGCGTGCGGCGCGGCACACCTGTCCGCTCGAAGCCGGTGGCAATCACGGTGATGCGCAGCTCGTCGCCCATGTTCGGGTCAATCACTGCGCCGAAGATGAGGTTGACCTCAGGGTGCGCCGTCTCCTTGATGATGGCCGCCGCCTGGTTGACCTCGAAGAGCGTCATGCTCGGGCCGCCGGTGACGTTGAATAGGATGCCGCGTGCGCCGTCGATGGTGATATCCAGCAGGTTGGAAGAAATAGCCTGCTCGGCAGCCAACCGCGCGCGGTCTTCGCCTGAGGCCTTGCCCACTGCCATCAGCGCCGCACCGCCTTCGGACATGATGGTGCGCACATCGGCAAAGTCCAGGTTGATCAGGCCGGGAACCGTAATCAATTCCGAGATGCCCTGAATGCCTTGCCGCAGCACATCATCGGCCATGCGGAAGGAGTCTTTCAACGAAGCGCGCTTGTCCACAATCTGCAGCAGGCGGTCATTGGGGATGACGATCAGGGTATCCACATGGTCCTTGAGGCGGTTGATGCCGGTCTCGGCAGCAGCGGCGCGCCGGCTGCCCTCGAAGGTGAACGGGCGCGTGACCACGCCGATGGTCAGCGCGCCGCACTCCTTAGCGACCTGCGCCACGACCGGGGCCGCGCCGGTGCCGGTGCCGCCGCCCATGCCGGCCGCAACGAAAACCATGTCTGCACCGCGCACCACTTCGTACAGTTCCTCAGCGGACTCCTCCGCCGCCTTCTGGCCCTTCTCCGGGTCGCCGCCCGCGCCCAGGCCGCGCGTGAGCTTATCGCCGATGCGCACGCGTTTGGGGGCGTTGGAGAGCAGTAGGGCCTGCGCATCAGTGTTGATAGCGATGAACTCCACGCCGCTCATGCCCTCTTCAATCATGCGGTTGACAGCGTTGGAGCCGCCGCCGCCCACGCCGATGACCTTGATGCGCGCGAAGGTCTCTGCCGGCGGCAGGGTGGAAAAGGCCGACGCGGCGGGCGCTGGCGCATCCTTGCGAGCTGACTCTGACTTGGACGATGTTTGCATTGCAGTTTCTCCTCTGATCCTGTACTGGTGAGCACCGGCTCCCGACGATGCTCTGGGTTGCAAGTTCAAGGTTTCAGGTTCAACCTTCAAACTCTACGGCAGTAACCTCTTTAGGAAGTCCACGCCGCGGCTCAGGTCAATCGTCCTGGCCGCCTTCTTCCTGCCTTTGCGGCCGGGCGGCGCAAAGGACTCGCGCTGCGCCCAGTGCAGCAAGCCGACGCTGGTGGAATAGGCCGGCCCGACGAGCTTATCGGCCAGGCCGAATAGGTTTTGCGGCGCGGCCACGCGGCTCGGCAGGTTGAGCACGCTGCTGGCTACCTTGCGGATGCCGGGCAGCTGAGCCGTGCCGCCCGTCAGCACCAGGCCCGCCGGCAGCAGGCCGTCGTAACCCGTGCGCTTAATCGCCTGCAAGATCAGGCTGAAAATCTCCTCGACGCGAGCCTCGATGATCAGCGCCAAATCATGCCGAGAGACCTGCAGCGGCTGGTCTTCGCCAAAGGGCCTTACCGTGAACGTCTCTCCCAGATTGACATCCTGCGCATACGCGCTACCGTACTCAATTTTGATTTTCTCGGCCACGTCGGCAGGCAGGCGCAGGCCATGAGCGATGTCGCTGGTCAGGTGATTACCGCCGACGGCCAGTACGCTGGTGTGCCAGACGTTGCCGTCAATGTAGATGGCGATGTCGGTGGTGCCGCCGCCAATGTCCACGACGACCACGCCCATCTCCTTCTCGGTGTCGGTCAGCACCACCTCGGCAGAGGCCAGCGGGTTCAGCACATAGGCCTCCACTGCCACACCTGCCGCCTCCACGCACTTGGTCAGGTTCTGCACCGAGGCGGTGGCGGCGGTGATGATGTGAGCTTCGACCTCCAGCCGGAAGCCGTGCATGCCGAGCGGCTGGCGGATGCCTTCCTGCCCGTCCACGATGAAGCCGCGTGGAATGACGTGCAGCACCTCGCGCCCGTGCGGGATGGCGATGGCCTGCGCGTTGTCCAGGGCGCGGTCAATGTCATCCTGCTCGATGCCGTGACCGCCGCCGCCGATGCCGACCACGCCCCGGCTGTTGACCGACGAGACGTGCGCGCCGGCCAAGCTGACGAAGGCCGCGCCGATCTCGTAGCCGGCGCTGCGTTGGGCCTTATCCACCGAGGCCGCGATCGAGCGGCTGGCCTGCTCCACGTCCACCACCACGCCCTTGCGCATGCCTTGCGAAGGCTCGATGCCCACGCCAAGGATGCGAAAGCCCTGCTCCTCCACATCCGCAATCAACGTGCAGACTTTGGTGGTGCCAACGTCAATACCAACCAGCAGGGGGGTGTCTTCCATCGCGTTTCAAAGCGCAGTCAAGCAAAAAGCAGTGAGTAGAAAGTGGAAAGTAGAAAGTAGAAAATTCTGTAACAGAGGGCCTGCTTTCTACTCACTACTTTTTATAGTAAGGTGCGTCCAGGTCCTCGACGCTGATCTTGACCGGATACTCACCTCGTTGCATCAACTGTTCCACCAAAGCCTCGTACACCGCCAACTTTTTCTCCATGTCGGCGCCGACACCGAAGTAGCCGCGCCAGCCGCGACCGTCCTGATAGCTCAGGCCGTGCAGCGGGTCGTAGTATAGTTTTTCTATGTTTTGACGCAACTGCTTGAGCAACAGCGCGCCGAGCACCGCCTCAGGCGGCAATGCCTCCAGCTCCGTAGCGCTTTCGCTGATGATGGGCAACAAGCCAGGCAAATCGCCGCGCGAGAGGAACTTCTGGCCGGCAGCGTCCACCCACCATTTCTTTGCGCCCTCGATCAGCGTCACCCTCGGCACGCGCTCCACCACCACCAGCTCCACCCTCGCCGGATAGGTCACCGTGATCGTTGCGGAAGCGATGCCCGGAACCGCGGCAACCTTCCGCGTGACCTCCGCCGGGTTGACCCAGAACACATGCTGGCCGGCCAGACCGGAGGCGGCATAAATCTCCTCCCGTGGAACCAGCGAAGCGCCGCCCAGGTTGAGCGAGGTCACATAGTAGCTGCGTTCAGTGAGGAGGTAGAGCAGCAGCGCTATCAGCAACGTGACCAGTGCCAGGCTGTACATCCGCCAGGTGCCGGCGATGCGGCTTAGAGCCTCTACCAGATCGAAATCGGGCAGCGTGAGGACCTTGTCGCCACCGGAGGAGATTTCCCAACGGCGCCTGCGGCCGATGGTGCGCAGGCCGCCCGCGGCGCGGCGAGGCCGGCTGACCAGTGGACGCACGCCACCGGTGGCCTGCTGGGCGACGGCCTGAAAACGCGCCCCCCTCTCCTGCTGGCGACGGCGGCGCACAATCTCAGCGCGGGTGGGTTTGTGTGTAGTGGTCATAGCGTCCGGTTGATTAGAGACTGGGGATTGGAGACTGGAACGAAGCACAATCTCTAATCTCTAATCTCTAATCTCTGATCTCTACTCTCTCACTTTCACAGTCCTCTCTTTTTCCGCCTGCCGCTCCAGCGCGAGAGCGATCAGGCGGTCAATCAACTCGGTGTAGCCGATTCCAGAAGCCTCCCACAGCTTGGGATACATGCTGATCTGCGTGAAGCCGGGCATAGTGTTGATTTCGTTCAGGTACAACTTGCCGCTGTCGCGGTCGAGCAGGAAGTCCACCCGCGCCAAGCCGGCACCGTCAATGGCCTTGAAGGCGCGCACGGCATAATCGCGCGCGGCGGCGGCGGTCTCCGGCGGCAGGGGTGCCGGGATGATGAGCCGCGAGGCGTTGTCGAGGTATTTGGCCTCGTAGCTGTAGAACTCGCGGCTCGGCACAATCTCGCCGGGCACAGACGCAATCGGGTCAGCCTCGCCGCCGGTGTTGCCCAGCACGCTGACTTCGATCTCGCGGGCGTTGATGCCGCGCTCGATGAGCACGCGCCGGTCGTAACGCGCGGCCTCGCGCAGCGCCTCCAGCAGCTCGGCGTAATCATGCGCCTTGACTACGCCGACCGACGAGCCGAGGTTGGCCGGCTTGGTGAAGATCGGATAAGCGAACTCTGCCTCGGCGCGCCGGGCCACCGCTTCCACGTCGCGCTCGATCTCGGCGCGCGTCACCAGCAACCAGTCCACCACCGGAATGCCCTCGGCGCGCAGCAGTTGCTTGCACACCGCTTTGTCCATCGCCAGCGCAGA
>JANWXR010000008.1 GCA_025057205.1 Anaerolineales bacterium
TCAAAGTGGTTCGTTACAGTACTTCTTAAAAGTGTAAGGGAATCAGGGTTTTGCGCTAGATTTGCAGGCCATCTAATCAATTCCGGTCGAAGGAGAGAATCGATGGCAAAGAGCAAACTCAGCAAATCCCAGTTCGTGGCCGCCGTGGCGGAGAAGGCTGGGATGTCCAAGAAGCAGGCGAGCGCAGCGCTTGCAGCCATCAACGAAGTAGTCGTGCATCAATTGAGCAAGCGCGGCGGCGGCGAAGTGACCATCCCCGGATTGCTCAAGCTGGTGGTCATCAACAAGCCCGCCGAGCCGGAGCGCCCCGGCATCAACCCCTTCACCAAGGAGCCGACCATCTTCAAGGCCAAGCCTGCCCGCAAGATCGTCAAGGCCCGCCCGGTCAAGGCGCTCAGAGAAGCGGTCTGATTACGTCCGCCCGCCCCGGCCTGCGCCCTGGCCCCGGTCTTCGAGCCGGGGCTTTTTGTTTCTGTGATGTGATAGCATTTCCGGCATGACCTCACCCGCCTTCTTCGTGCGTGACCTGCCCATCTACGGTACCGTCATCCTGTCGCCGATGGACGGCTTTAGCGATTTGCCGTTTCGGCTCATCTGCCGCGAGCTGGGCAGCGCCATGTCCTACACCGAGTTCGTCAATGTAGATGAACTGGCCGTTACCAAGCGCCGCGACGCCAAGTGTTGGCGCAAATTGGAGTTCGACCCGGTGGTCGAGCGGCCGATGACGTTTCAGATTTACGGGCACGACGTAGACCGGATAGTGCGCGTGGCGCAGTGCCTGCAAGACTTGCAGCCCGCACCGGACATCATAGACATCAACCTGGGCTGCTACGTGAAGAGCATTTCGGAGCGCGGGGCCGGCGCCGGCATGCTGCGTTGCCCGGACAAAATCGAGACGCTCTTTGCGCGGCTCTCGCGCGAGCTGCGCCTCCCGGTGACCGGCAAAATTCGCCTCGGCTGGGACGAGGCCAGTCGCAACCACGTGGAGAACGCCAAACGGCTGGAGGACAACGGCGCAAGCCTGATTGCCGTGCACGGGCGCACCCGCGCGCAGGGCTATAGCGGGCAGGCAGATTGGGACGCCATCGCCGAGGTCAAGCAGGCCGTGCGCATCCCTGTCATCGGCAACGGCGACGTGAAGACCGTGGCCGACATCGCCCGCATGCGCGCGCACACCGGCTGCGACGGCGTGATGATCGGTCGCGCCGCCATCGGCAACCCGTGGATTTTTGCCGGCAAGGACCGTGAGCAGGTGACGCTCGACGAGAAGATTGCGCTGATGCGCCGTCACCTGGCGCTCAATCTGGAGTTCTACGGGCCGGAGCGTGGGCTGGTGCTGTTCCGCAAGCACGCGGCGCGTTACATCGCCGGGCTACCCAACGAGGCCGAGCTGCGCGTGCCGCTGCTGACGGCTAGCACGGTCGCGGAGTTTGACCGGCTCATCGAGAGCACGCTGGCGCCGCTGACGGCCTAGCGCACGACTTTGAACCGCAGAGCGCGGGGAGCGCAGAGTTTTTGATTGGTGTATCTCCGCATAAATCGCAGTCTTAGCGGTGAAATATCCTTTTTGCAGTGCACTCACGAACGCTTCGTGTCCATTCGCACCCATTCGTGCTCATTCGTGGACTCCTGAAGTCGCACTTCTTGCCCCCATTCGTGTTCATTCGTGGTCTTTCTAAACCGGCGGGGCTTTGTGTGTTTCGGGCGTGGGGCCACGCCACTCGCCGGGATACATCTCCAGCGCCACGGCGGCCAGTTTCACAATCTGCGGGTCGCGGTCGAACTGGCATTGGCGCAGCGCTTGCTGGGCTTCGGGCGTGCGCCATTCCACCAGCCCGCCCAGCGCCACGCGCCGGGTGCGGGAATTATCCGCCTCCACCGGGTCGTTCTCGCTCAGCACGAACCCGGTGCGCGGCGTCTTGAGCACTTCGATGAAGACGGACACAACCGCCGGGTCTTTGATCTCACGCAGGCGGCGCACCGAGTTGTGCCCCACGTCCAGATCGGCCACGCGCAGGGCGCGCAGGCGATGCAATTGAATGACGGTCTGAGTGATGGTCTCGCGGGCCAGTGGGTCGGGGTGTTGGAGCGCAGCCTCCAGCTCGGCCAGCGCCGCGTCGTCGGATACCATGCCGGGTCGGTTGGCGAACTCGATCGCCGCCGCCCGTCGCGCTTTGGAGTCCACCACGCGCAGATCGTATTCGGTGCAGGCGCGCTCGATCAGGCGGCCGGCAGGCGTGTTGGATTTGGTCACCGGCGCGGCCAGCTCCTCGGCCAGCTTTTCCAGTTCGGCGGGGGGCGCGTGCATGATGTGCAGCGCGCGCTCGGCGGCAGCGCGCACCGGCTCAGGCTCCGTCGCCTTCAACTCTTCGAGAAAAGCTTGCAATTGCTTGTCACCTGGCTGGCGCAGCACGGCGCGCGCCCGGTCGCGCCACAGGTTGATGTCCTCGGCCAGCTGTTGCTGGCGTTGCTGCAGCGCGGCCTGCTCGGCCTGTAGCGTCAAACGGCCCTCGGCGTCCGCTTCCTGGATGCGGCGCGGATAGGTTTTGAGTTGCTCGCTAACGTTGATGAACTCGTGTTGAATCTCGTCAGCGTGATGGTTGAGCGCTTCCTGCAGACGTTGCAGCGCTTTGGCGAACATCGGCCCCATTTTAGCGCAAAAGGTTCAGGGCGATTCCAGGGCGGCGCGGGCTTGCGGCAGCGCCAGCCGCGCCCACTCGGCGTACATCCGCCCGGAGGGATGTAGGTTATCAGCAGCAATCCAGCCGCTCTCCGTCGCGGCGCGGCGCGAGACCGGCGTCACGTCCACGTAGCGTGCGCCGGCACGTTGCGCTTCCGCGGCGTTCACGGCGTTGAAGGCGTCAATCTCGCGGGCGATCTTCGCACGGTCCTGCCCTGCTGCAAAGCCGGTTACGCCCCAGTCCGGGATCGAGAGCACCAGCACGCGCCCCGGCCTCCCACCCGCAAAGGTGATGGCGCGTTCGAGCAGCAACGCAAATTCGCGTCGGTACTCCTCCACGTCGCGCCCGCGATACTGGTTGTTGACGCCGATGAGGAGCGAGACCAAATCGAACGGGCCTTGCGGGTTTGCCGCGTCAATGCCGGCGGATAGCTCGTCCGTCGTCCAGCCGGTGTGAGCGATGATGAGCGGGTCTTCGATCGCGACGCCCCGCGCGCGCAGCAGGCCGACCAGTTGCACCGGCCAGCGTTCCTCAGCGCTCACCGCCTCACCGATGGTGTACGAGTCGCCGAGGGCCAGGAAGCGGAGTGGGTGGGAGGTGGGCATAGCGCTGGGAAGGTCGGCTGAAAGTGTGGGAGCATAGGTGTAGGAGGTGAGAAAAGTGGCAAGTCGAAAGTAAGGTGTGGCAGCATGAAATTGGCGGCTAGGATGATAACGTCAAAAAAACCGTGCTGCCAGTTACATGTCGTGCATGCTATTCCGCAGAAAGCATATTCTGGGCTATTGACCGGAAAAACGCAGCCTTTACGCCGCTATATACGGCTCAGGTGCGAAAAGGATTCGCTTTAAGAAGTTTCTCTGATGAAGAGGCGGCGGTCTGCCGTCAGCGGTCGAGGCCGTACACCTCGCGCACCGACCAGCCGGAGCGCTCGGCGATCTGTTTGGCCGCGTCCTTGCGCTTCATGCCGGCAGCAATCAGGTGGTCGAGTTCGGCGCGCACGCGGGCGGCATCCCAGCGCTCCTTCGGCGACTCCGCTGCGCCGGCGATGACGAGGGTGAACTCGCCGGCCACGCCCTTGGCGCTGAAATGGGCATGCGCCTCGCCGACCGTGCCGCGATAGATCTCCTCGAACATTTTGGTCAGCTCGCGGGCTACGGCGATGCGCCGGTCGCCGAGCGTCTCGCGGATCGCCGTCAGCGACTCAAGCAGGCGGTGTGGCGACTCGAAGGCAACGAGGGTGCGCGGCTCGGCGCGCAGTGACTCGAGTAGGCGACGGCGCTCGCCGGCTTTGCGCGGCAGGAAGCCGAGGTACACAAAGGCGTCGGTGGGCAGGCCAGAAGCGGCCAGTGCGGCGGTGATGGCGGATGGGCCGGGGATGGGAATGACGTCGTGGCCGGCGGCCAGCGCGGCGCGCACCAGCTCGTAGCCAGGGTCGGAGAGGGCGGGCATGCCGGCATCCGAGACCAGCGCCACGTCGCCGGTTTCGAGCGCGGCCAGGATAACGTCCAGCTTGGCGAGCTTGTTGTGCTCAAAGTAGCTGGTGAGCGGGGTGTGAATGTCAAAATGAGCGAGCAGGCCGCGCGTGTGGCGCGTGTCCTCGGCGGCAATCAGGTTGACCTCTCTCAGCACGCGCAGGGCGCGGGCGGTGATGTCTTCCAGGTTGCCGATGGGCGTGGCGACGAGGTAGAGGGCGCCCATCCCTTATCTATCGGCCGATCAGGCGATCATAGGCCTCATGATCCCCGATCCAGAACCAGATGATCGTGTCATCCTTCAGCAAGCCAAGCGCACGATGACCCAACCCAATTCGCACCGAGTAGATGGGACGATTAGGGCTGACACGCTTGAATCGCAGGCTGGGATGAGAAGGATTATCTTGCCACAGCCGGTACGCCCGAACGGTTCGTCTGCGAAGCTCAGGCGTCAATGCCCAGTACAAATCCCAGAACGCCTGAGTCGCGTATGATTTCACGGTTCGTTGAAGACGCCCCGGTCGTTGAACATAGGCCTGGATTTCCCGGCCTGAATCTCGGCTTCAACGCTTGTCACCAGCGCGTCCAGCCGGCTCTCTGGAGTTGCCGCAAACTGAGCGTCCCAAAGCGCTTCATCAGCCGCAATTTGTTCGTCTGTTTCCAATTCCAGGCCGGCTTCATTCGCCAGCTCTGTGATGAGGAATTGCATCAGTCGAAATTTGTCGGCCTGGTCAAGGCGACGCACTTGAGAGAGCAGCTCGTTTGAGATCATCGGCCGGTCACTCCTTGCTCGCCGCTATTCTAACATCTTCGCGGCCAACGCTGAGCTGCCGGGCAGCATTACCACACCAGCCAGGTGTAGTACGGCGCGAACCATGTTTGCGTGCCGCCGAAGAACAATCCAAAGAGCACACCAAGCAGCGCGCCCGCCGCCACGTCGGAGACGTAGTGCACGCCCATGGCCACGCGGGCCAGCGCGACCAGCGGCCCCCATACGCAAAGAATCAGCGCGAACCACGCCGGGCCGAGAGCCAGTCCGAGCACGGCCAGCATGATGGCGCGCGCGGCGTGGCCGGAGGGGAAGGAGTGTGGGTCGGCGTTGCGGTAGATGGCCCCCCACTCGCCCGGCGGGCGCCGCCGGCGCACCGTCCATTTGAGCGTCTGCACGATAATGGCCGTGACGGCAATGGCGACGAAAAGCACCACGGCGCGGTACTTCCAGCCGGCCTCGCCCAGCAGCCACACCAGCACCAGGCCGAAGCCCCAGAACCACGAGTCGCCCGAATGCGCTAGGAAGGCGGCCAGGTTGCGCAATAGGCCTGGCTTCTCGGCGACGCCCAGCTTCTCCGACAGCCGCGCATCTGCTTCCAGCAAAGCACGAATCAAGTCAGGCTTCGTGTTTTTAGCATCGAATTGCGCGAATTGATTCGAATCACTCTCAGCCATCAGTCATCAGTCATCAGTCTTCAGTCTTCAGTCTCTACTCGTGGTACGCCAGCACGGCCTGGGCAACTGCCGGCAGACACAAGTGGTCAGGTGATCGAATTCGGACAAGATATGGGTCAGCCAACCCACTAATACCTGTCCGGGACTAAGCCCCTGCCAGTTGCCTTGGGGCCTAAAGTGTTCATCGGTCAATTCGATCAATCCCATAGGTGCTGTGGTCATGCTGCTGGCTTACCGCATTTTCCAAATCCAGTCAAGAATTCAGCGAACCGAGAGCCATCTCCCTCAACCTCGGCTGGCCAAGGGTGGTGACGTACTTCGGCAAGGAGGTGCAGACGGGCGGGTGCAAGTCTCCGGCGGCGGAAGCCTTCCTGCATCGCGCCGGCTTTGATGGCGACGGCCAGGCCAACTTGAAGGATCACGGCGGGCCGGACAAGGCAGCCCGCGTATACGCCTTTGACCATTGCCCGTACTGGGAGGCGCGGGTAGGCCGACCACTGACGCCCGCGCGTTCAATGAGAACCTGACGACCAGCAGCCTGCCCGAGTCCGATGTTTGCATCGGCGACGTGTTCCGTCTGGGCGGCGCGCGCGTGCAGGTGAGTCAGCCGTGCCAACCGTGCAATAAGCTGGCAGGTCGCTTCAACCACCGGGAACTGCCGGAAGAGATTTACGCCACCGGCTTCAGCGGTTTCCACGTGCGCGTGCTGGATGAGGGTCTGGTGCACGCCGGAGATTTGATTGAATTGCTAGAGTGCGACTTGGTAGGGGGTAACGGTGCGGTTCATCAACGAGCTGCTCTACCGGAAGTGGATCGATTCCGCGGGCTTCGAGCGCATGCTGGGCCGTGGCGGCGCTCTTCGAAGCAGGCCACGCTGCGCTGCTCAAGCGGCTGGCCGTAAGCCGATAATCCTCACCGCCCGCCGGCCCCAAAATCCGGTTCGGGCTATAATCACCGGCACGTTTCTCGCGGGGATACCCTGCGGACGACGCCGGAGGCTGTATGCACCGTCCGACTGTTCGCGCTACGCTCGCTCTTCTGCTGGTTGCGGCCCTCGTTGCTGCGCCAAACGTCTGGCGCGCCCTAGCGCAGACGGCCACGCCCACACCGACGCCAACCTCCACCTCCGGCGTCGGCGCCATCGTCACCGTCGTCGTCGTCACACTCACTCCATCCAGAACGCCAACGGTGACCGCGACGCCGCGCGGCACCCGCCCTCCAACCCACACTGCCACTCTCGTCCCCGGCCCGGACACGTACACCGTGCAGCCCGGTGACTCGCTCGCCAAAATCGCAGAGAAGTTCGGCGTTCGCCTGTTTGACCTCGTCACCGTCAACAACCTGACGCTCGAGTCGCCGGTCTTCGTCGGCCAGATTCTGCGCATCCCGCCGCGCCCGCCGACGGCCACAGCGCCGCCGCTCACTGTACCGCCCGGCTACACCACCTATCGCGTCAAGGAGGGCGATACGCTCCTGCCCCTCGCACGCCAGTTCGGCGTCACCGTTTCGCAGCTGCGTTCGGCCAACAATCTGACCTCGGATACTATTTTCCCCGGCCAGGTGCTGCTCATCCCGCCGCCCAACACGCCCACCCGCACGCGCACGCCACTGCCGCCCGATGCCATCACCTACGTCGTCCAGCCCGGCGATCAACTGCTGCGCATCGCGCGCCGCTTCGGCCTGACGCTCAGCCAGCTGCGCTCGGCCAACGGCCTGACCAGCGACACCATCACGCCGGGGCGTGTGCTCTTCATTCCCACGCCCATCCCTACCAACACGCCACGTCCGCCGACCAGCACGCCTACGGGCAACTACGTCGCCTACGTGGTTCAGCCCGGCGACCGGCTGCAGCGCATCGCCGTCTGGTACGGCGTCACCGTCTCCGCCATCCGCGCCGCCAACAATCTGTCGGGCGATACGATCAGCGTGGGGCGCACGCTTACCATCCCTAACCCGACGCGCTATCCGCTGCGTTACACCGTCGGCCCAAGCGACAACCTGACACGCATCGCCGCGCGCTTCGAGACCACCGTTGAGGCCCTCCAAATCGCCAACGCAATGGGCGACAGCACCACAATTTTTGAAGGGCTGATCCTGATCGTTCCGGCCAAGCCTTGAGCGTGAGGGCCACGAGGTGACCGCAAAACGCTGACGGCAGACCGCAGCGCTCCGCATGTGGCGACCCACGCCAATGTTCCGCGCCGTGCGCCTGGAGCGAATGCTGGGTACGCCGGCCCACCTCTACTGCAAGTAACGAAGGCGTCTCGCCCGGTCAGCTCGTACAAGCCCAACACGGAAGTGGCCCAAGCCTGGTTCAACAAGGAAGCCGGCGCCAGGGCCCCCTCACCACTGCACCGAGACCGGCGCGGGCCAGCCGGCCATGGCTTACAACTTCTTCGGCCTTGACCTGGAGGTCCACATGGTCAAGGTCTCGTACAACCAGAAGCCGTACCGGCGCGCCATCATGCAGAACTTCGGCGCGAAGGTGTATGCCGGCCCCACCGACCACACCCAGTACGGCCGCTCGGTGCTGGCCAAGAACCCCAACCGCCCCAGCTCGCCGGGCGTGACCATCTCCAAGTCGGCGGAGGTCGCTGCGACCGGCGGTGGGGTGAAGAAGGTGATCGCCTTCAACCTGTGCGAGCACGGGCAATTTATATGTGGGCGTACGACGCTTATCCCAGCGGCCAGATCGAGGACTACGACTACCTGCAGGGGGCAGTGGACGAGATCATGAAACACCTGCCCAAAGTGGTGAAGTAGAAATGGGTGAAATGGGGAAAACGCAGAAAAGGCGAACGGCGCGACTACTTGTAGTCGCGCTGTTCGGTTTGAGTGGCATTGCGCCCTCAGCCTGCGCTAGGGCGTGCCGAAGTCCTGCGTCCAGTAGTGTTGGTAGTTCACGTTGCCGGTATCGTTGGCGAGAAAGTAGTAGCCCACGCCAATTTCGCGCAGATCGCAGTTGAGAATGTTCGTGCGGTGACCGGGGCTATTCATCCAGCCGTCCATGACGCTGGCGGGTGTGGGATAGCCGGCGGCGATGTTCTCTGCGGCGTGGGAAAAGTTGTATCCCTGTGCACGCATCCGGTCCCACGGTGAAGAACCGTTCGATCCGGTGTGGCTGAGAAAATCATGCAGGGCCATGTCTTCACTGTGGAGCTGCGCCGCCGCCATCAGACGGCTGTTGATGGTCAGCGGCGCGCAGCCCGCGGCCACGCGGTGTTGATTCGTGAGGGCGACCACTTCGGCGGCAAAGGGGGAAATCTGAAAGGCCTCTCGCCCAATGAACGGAAGGAAGATGCGATGAGATGAGGTCGCCGTCAGGTCTCCCTCCTGTGCAGCCGCCGGCGCACCAGCTAGCAACAGAACTATGACCGACAAGCTCATTGCCCAAGAACAGGCTCGTGAACGCATCCGCTTAGAGAGAATTCCTGATGGATTTACGGTTCCGTAGTAGAAACTCACTGAAAACAGGTCGAATTTTGCGTGCCTTGCCGTAAGCTCAAACTGGAAACCGCTCTAGTTCCGCCGGCTATATATAGCAGGACGAAGGCGTGCATGGCGAAAGGCCTGGTTGGTCAGCGTTGGTCGAAAGGCGGGGTGGACGGGGTCTGGTGCGAGAGCTGCGTTGGCTGAGCCACCGTGGCCGGGCGCGCGGCGGTCGAGCTGGGCGGCCTTATCTCTATCTCTAAGGCCGAGGGGCGGCTGATTGGACAGCCGTATGGCGGGGTCGTTTCCGGCTGGGGCGTCCGGTTTGCCAGCAGGGCGTTCACCGCACTGTCCACGTACAGCACTTTGGGTTTGGGTTGTTCGAGGGTGGCGTCATCGAGGGCGCCGGTGTAACGCACAGTCCCGCGCCGATCCAGGATAAAGAATTGCGGCGTGACCTTGGCGCGATAGGTATTGGCCACGCTCTGGTCTAGGTCGAGTAGCACGGGGTAGCGCACACCGCGGCGCTCGATCTCGTGCAGGATTTCTCCTTCTTTCTCGGCGAAGTTCGAGGCGATACCGAGGATGCTGACCTTGAGCGGCGTCCACTTGAGCGAGCGATAGACGAGCAGCACGTCGGCGCGACGGCTCCAGGCGCATGCCGCCGACCAGAAATGCAGCACAACGATATGACCACGCAAATCGGTCAGGCTGAGGCGTGGGCCGTTGGCAGCCGGCAAGGAAAAGTCGGGCGCGCGGCGGTTAAGCAGCTCACTCATGGCAGCCACTGGGGGGAATAACCGCCGCTGACCAGACGGCGCGTGCTGCCATCGGTCGGAGTGATAATCCAGATTTCGGGCGGTTGGGAGAGGTCGGTGGCATTAAGGCGCATGTAGGCAATCCGCTGCTCGTCAAAACTCCAGGCAAAGGCACTGTGGGCGAACTCCGGCTCATCGGTCAGTTGCCGGGCCTCCGAGCCGTCCGCGCGCATCACCCACAACTGACGGCCCGGCGTCCAGGTCTCTGGCGTCAGGCCACGGCGGGCAAACGCCAGCCAGTCGCCGTTGAAAGAATACACCGGCGAGGCGTCTTCCACAACCCCGGCTCCGGTCAGATTGACGGCGGTGTTGGTGCTCACTTCCACGCGACGCAGATAGCTATAGAAGCCGGTTACCTGCACCGTGACGGTTTCGGTCGCAACCGGCGATTCCGGCAGGGTGATGGCGTTCGCCTGCAGCACGATTTCGGGGAAGACCAGAAAGCGGCCAGCGGGAGACCACGTGCCCATTTCGCCCGAGTCGTTGGGCACGAAGGTGACTGCGCCCGTTGCCACATCCTGCACGACGATTGCCCGGCGTACGGTGTCGTAAAAGCTTAGGCGACCATCCGGCGACCAGCGCGGCGTGTGCGCCGGGTTGGCCAAGTCGCCGATCTGCACCGTCTGTCCGCTGGCCAGTGTCAGCACGTAGATGCGTGGCTCGCCGAAGGCGCGGTTGCCGGCGGCGTCGAGCGTAGGGGTCTGGCGCTCGTAGGCCAAGCGGCGGCCATCGGGCGAGAAGGCCGGTGCGCGGCATACGGCATCCGGGCAGGCCAGCAGCAGCGCAGCGTTGGCGCCGTCCACGTCCACGCGCTTAAGGTCGGCGCCGCCATCGGCCCGCACCGCCGAGTAGGCCATCCAGCCGCCCTCAGGGTGAACGGCGAAGTCATGGACGCCGTACGGCTCGGCGGTCAGCGGCTCGGCGGTGGCGCCCTCACCGATCGAGATTGCAGCCAGGTTAGGCGGTGCGCCGCTCAGGTAGGCGATGCGCTCGCGCCCGATGGTGAACGTCCACTCCGTCCGCTCGAAAAGCGGCAGGCCAAGCCGGCTTTGTCCACCGGTCAGGCTAGCGCGTACTTCGCCAAGCAGCGGCCAAGAGCGTTTCGGTGTGAAGGTGAGCGTTTTGCCTTCGGCATCCCAGGCGAACGCGCCGGGCAGGGCCGGCTCCACATGCAGGGCTGCCTCGACGGAGGCCAGGTCCATCGGTTGATTGAAGGTGATGTGCAGACGAGCGCGCGGTGAGAGGTTCATCGCACCGGGGGAAGGGCGCAGCTCTGTAACCCGTGGGCGAGCCAGCACGGCGGCCAGTGCCAGCCCGGCGAGGACGGCCAGCGCCGTCAGGAGGAACAGGGCCGGCCCACGAGTTGAGCGAGGCCGGCGCAGCCGGCGATACGACATGAAGCTCGCCCGGATCAGGCTTCAGACGGCCAGGTGCTTGGCGGCGCGCCGGACGACGGCCAGGACTTCCGCCGAACTGTAGCCTTCTCCGGGAGGCATCCGGTTGGCGGCAGCGAATTCCATAGCCCAGAGCACGTCCCAAACAGCGCGCGACTCTTCGTCCGAAGCATACGTGAGGTTGCCGGCGCGTTCAGCGTCTTCATGGGCGCGGCGGAAGTCGCGCAGGAACTCGTCTATCGGCAGTGTGCCCGCCGCAGCCTGGCGGATGTACCAGCGCAATTGCTGAATGCCCGGTTCGGAGGGACACGTCGCGAAGCGGGGGTCGCCTTTGTGCATAAGACTCTCACCTCTGCTGGAAATATACCGGCGGCATTGTACCTCGCGCAGCGTGCAGGCTCTTGTACGAGGTCAGACCCTCTCCAACAGCGGACAAGCAGACGGGCGGCGCTTTGCAATAAGACGTTGCTTGCCGGTGACAGCTGGTCGGTGAGGGAATTAGGGGCGCTGGGCGAGCGGGACAAAGACCTCGCTCTTTGGGCCGATGTATTCGGCGCCGGGACGGATGAGGGTGGCGTCCTGATACTGCTCAATGACGTGCGCCGTCCAGCCGGCGATGCGCGAGGTGGCAAAGATGCAGGTATCCAGCTCAGTAGGGATGCCCAGGTAGTACAGCAGCGGAGCGGAGAAGAAATCCACGTTGGGATACAGCTCACGGTGGCGCAACACGGCGCGCTCCACGCTGAGGGCCATGTCCACGTACCGTTGGCCTTTGCCCTGCGCCTCTTCCAGGCGGCTCGCCCATTCCAGCAGATGCCGGGCGCGCGGGTCGCCGGTCTTGTAGATGCGATGGCCTATGCCCATGATCTTGCGTTTGGTGGCGAAGGCGCGGTCTACGAACTCATCCACTTTGTCTATCGTGCCGATCTCCAGCAGCATGTTCATGGTAGCTTCGGCGGCGCCGCCGTGTAGGTTGCCCTTGAGCGAGCCGAGGGCGGCGGTGACGGCGGCGTGCAGGTCGGCGTTGGTGGAGGCGGCCACGCGCGCAGTGAAGGTGGAGGCGTTGAGGGAGTGATCGGCCAGCAGGACGAGATACAGGTTCATCGCTTCGTTTTCGAGCTGCGACTGTTTCTCGCCGTACATCATGTACAGGAAGTTCTCGGCATGGTTGAGCTTAGGCCGGGGCGCCACCGGCGCCTTGCGCTTGCGCGCTCGGTAGATGGCGGCGACGATGGTCGGGAACTGGGCCACCAGCCGCAGGCCCTTGCGTCGCGTGGCTTCGAGCGAGATATCTTCGGTCTCTTTATCGTAATAAGAGAGCATGGAGACGGCGGAGCGCAACATATCCATCGGCGCGGCCTTGCGCGGCGCAGCATAGATGTGCTCCATCACTGGAGCGGGTACTTTGCGGTTGGCAGCCAGCTCGGTCTGGAAGGCGGCCAGCTCAGCGGCGTTGGGCAAGCGGCCATAGAACAACAGATGGACGATCTCTTCGTAGAGGGTGCGTTCGGCCAGGTCGTGGATGTTATAGCCGCGATAGGTGAGGACGCCGTTAACACCATCCACCGAGGAGAGCGCCGTTTGCGCGGCAATCACGCCGACAAGGCCTTTGGAGTAGGTCGAAGCAGAAGTGGCGGTCATAGGGGATTAGGTCTCCTTAGAAAAAACCGGCAACGGACGCCCGTCGCCGGTCTGAGCGCGATTCGTATGCGTCAGGGCCGACTTTCGGCGGGATTTTATCATCGGCGCGCAACGCAAGTCAAAGAAGCAGGTCATCGTGAATAAATTTGTGAGTGCACTGAGAAAACCATGATTTCACCGCGAAGCTGCGCATGAGCGCGGCGAAAAGTGCAAAGGCTTCGCCCTCGTTTTCCTTCGCGTTCTCGGCGTCTTCGCGGTTCAGATGGACTGTTTTTAGCAGGGCTATTTAGGATTTGGCGGATTGTGGAAGTCCTGCCACTTCTGCGATAATGCCGCCGATGTCTGTGACTGCCCTGATGCACGATGCGGCCGACAATCGCTGGCTGAGCTTTGGCGAGCCGCGCACCTGTTTTAGCACACGGCGGTTGGACGAAGTACTGCCGCTCTTGCGCCGCGCCGAGAGCGAGGTCGAACGCGGTGCGCATCTGGCCGGCTTCATCAGTTACGAGGCCGCGCCCGCCTTCGACCCGGCGCTGGCTGCACACCCGCCTGGCGAGTTCCCGTTGCTCTGGCTCGGCGTGTTCGATGCCGCGCAAGTGCAACCTCTGCCCGCGCTGCCACCATTCCCTGGTGCCTTCCAGCTCGGCGAGTGGCAGGCGACGGTGAGCGAAGCCGAGTACGCCGAGGCCATCACCCGCATCAAGGCCGAGATCGCCGCAGGCCGGACATATCAGGTCAACTACACTTACCGCCTGCGCGCGCCGTTCAGTGGCGAGCCATGGGCGCTGTTCGCGCAGCTGACCGATGCCCAGCGTGCCGCCTATTCCGCTTATGTGGACACGGGCCGCTTCGTCCTGTGCTCGGCTTCGCCGGAGTTGTTCTTCGAGCGCACGGGCCGTACAGTGCGCACCAAACCGATGAAGGGCACGGCGGCACGTGGGCGCACGCTGGCCGAAGATGAAGCCCAAGCACGACGGCTGCACCATGACCCCAAGAACCGCGCCGAGAACGTGATGATCGCGGACATGCTCCGCAACGACCTGGGCCGCGTAGCCGAGATCGGCAGCGTGCGCGTACCGGCGCTGTTCGAGACCGAGCGTTACCCGACGGTCTGGCAGATGACCTCGACGGTGGTGGCGGAGACGCGGGCCTCGCTGGCGCAACTGCTGGCGGCGCTGTTCCCGTGCGCGTCCGTCACCGGCGCACCCAAATGCAGCACCATGCACATCATCCGCGCCTTGGAGGCCACGCCGCGCCGCGCCTACTGCGGCGCCATCGGCTTTGTGCTGCCGGAGGGCCGGGCGCAGTTCAACGTCGCCATCCGTACCGTGCTGATTGACCGCGCGCTGGGTCAGGCCGAGTATGGCGTGGGCAGCGGCGTAGTGTGGGACAGCAACGCCGCCGACGAGTGGGCCGAGTGCCAGGTCAAGAGCCGCGTGCTGCGCGCCCGGCTGCCGGCGTTCGCGCTGCTTGAGTCGTTGCGCTGGGAACCGGAGACCTCCTACTTTCTGCTCGACCGACACCTGCGGCGTCTGCGCGACTCCGCCATGTATTTCGGCTTTGCGCTGGACGAAGCGGCCGTGTGCGCCCGGCTGGAGGCGCTCGCCCAGACCCTGCCGCCCATCCCGCATAAGGTTCGATTGCGGGTGGAGCAGGATGGCGGCCTGCACGTCGAGGCCGCGCCTTTGAACGATGCCGGGAATGAGCCGGTGCGGCTTGCCCTTGCCCCTCAGCCGGTGAACTCCTCCGACGCCTTTCTCTTTCACAAGACCACACACCGCCGGCTGTACGACGAGGCGCGCGCTGCCCGGCCCGAGGCCGACGACGTGGTGCTGTGGAACGAACACGGCGAGGTCACCGAGACCTGCCTGGCGAATCTGGCCGTGAAGCTGGACGGCGAGTGGTGGACGCCGCCAATGGAGGCCGGCCTGCTGCCCGGTGTGTACCGCGCCGAGCTGCTGGAAACGGGCTACCTGCGCGAGCGCGTCCTCTTGCCGGACGACCTGCGGCGCGCCGAGGCGCTGGCCGTCCTCAACTCTGTGCGCTTGTGGCGCGCGGCCATGTTCATGGCCAACTGATGACTTCCACGCCGCAACGAACGAAGATGGACTGGAGATTGACCATCGCCCGCGTGGGGGTGCTCGTGGGTCTGCTGGCCCTCTCGGTGCTGTTCTACCTGTTTCGCGACCGGGTTCAACTGCTGCAATACTTTGGCTATCCGGGAATTTTACTCCTCAACCTGATTGCCAGCGCCTCCATCATCCTGCCTATTCCGGCCCTGCCGTTCGTCTTCGGCATGGCGGCGCTGGAAACGAGCGCGGGCGTCAAGGCCTTCAGCGTGTTCTGGCTGGGGGTGGCGGCGGCCATTGGCTCGTCCATCGGAGAGCTGTCCGGCTACGTCGCCGGCTATAGCGGCCGCGCGGTCATCGAGCGCTCGTCCCTCTACGACCGGCTCCACGAATGGACCGAGCGCTATGGCGTCGCCGTCATCGTCATCCTGGCCATCATCCCCAACCCGCTGTTCGACATGGCCGGCATCGCCGCCGGGACGTTGCGGATGCCGCTGTGGAAGTTCTTTGTTGCCACGCTGGTCGGCAAGCTGGTCAAGATGTGGCTGGTGGCTTATGCGGGGGCTAACGCCATCGGCTGGGTTGCCTGGCTGATGGGCCTACCGTAAAAAACTCGAGGCTGCACAGGGGAGAGATGGACTATAATGCCGTCACCACATGAAACCCGAAAGGAACATACTCCCATGGCAAGCGTAACCTATGATCACGTGGACAAGAAGTTCGGTGACAATCACGTCCTCAAGGATTTGAACCTCGCCATTGATGACAAGGAGTTTCTCGTTCTCGTCGGCCCATCCGGTTGTGGCAAGTCCACGGCGTTGCGCTGCCTGGCGGGTCTGGAAGAGATTACCAGCGGTCGCATTTTCATCGGCTCACGCGACGTGACCAATGTTGCGCCGAAGGACCGCGATATTGCTATGGTCTTCCAGTCGTATGCTCTCTATCCGCACATGAGCGTCTATGACAACATGGCCTTCGGCCTGAAGTTGCGCAAGATGCCGAAGGCCGAGATTGACCGCCGCGTCAAGGAGGCCGCCGAAATCCTCGGCATCAGCCACCTGCTCCAGCGCAAGCCCAAGCAGCTCTCCGGCGGCCAGCGCCAGCGCGTGGCGGTGGGCCGCGCCATCGTTCGTGAGCCGGCGGTGTTCCTCTTCGACGAGCCGCTCTCCAACCTGGACGCCAAGCTGCGCGTGCAAACCCGTGCCGAAATCTCCAAGCTGCATCAGCGCCTCAAGACCACTTTCATCTACGTCACCCACGACCAGGTGGAGGCCATGACCATGGCCACCCGCATCGCAGTGATGAAGGATGGCGTCCTGCAACAGCTCGATACGCCCCAGAACCTGTACGAACGCCCCGGCAACATCTTCGTCGCCGGCTTCATTGGCTCGCCCAGCATGAACTTCTTCGATGCTAAGCTGGTCAGGTCCAATGGCGGGCTGATGGTGGACTGCGGCGCGTTCGCCGTCAAGGTGCCGGATGAGAAGAGGAGCATCTATCAGGACTACATCGGCAAACAGGTGGTCTTGGGCATCCGCCCCGAAGACATCCACGACCCGGACTTCATGCCCGCCGGCATCCACGCCTCCCAGGTCGAGGCACTGGTGGAAGTAACCGAGCTGATGGGCAATGAGACCTACCTATACCTGAAGTCTGGCGATAAGAGCTACGTGGCGCGCGTGGACCCGCGCAATCGCTCGCGTGTCGGCGACCGGGTGCCGGTAGCCCTCAACATGGACAACATGCATCTGTTCGACAAGCACACCGAGGCGGCCATCCGCTAAACCGGTAGAAAAGTCCCCATTGATTGGCTAGGAGACGCCCGCAAGGCGTCTCTTTTTGCAGATGCTTCGGAATGTGAAAGACCATCTCGCGCTAAGTCACCAAAGCGATCTTTTCACGTCTTTGCGTTTTTGCGTCCTCGCGTTTCTGCGCGAAACAATCTCTGTGAAGTCTGCAAGGGCGCGCTGCAGGCGGCGACTCGCGACGGACAGCGCTGGGTTATAATCCGGCCTGCCGAGAGCCACACAAGCATGACCGTCCTGCCTGCCCGACAGGCGCTGTCGGTGACCCAACCTGCCGCTACGGCGCCTATTCCCCTCACCACCGTCCTGCTGCCCGCTTACAATGAGGCCGTTGCCTTGCCAACCGTGCTGGCCGAGTTGTTCTCCGTCCTCGGTGATGGTTACGAAGTCATCGTAGTGGATGACGGCTCGACGGACGGCACGACGTCGGTGGCGCAGGCCTTTCCGTGCCGAGTGCTCCGGCATCCAGAGAACCGGGGCAAGGGCGCGGCCATACGCACCGGGCTGGCGCAGGCGCGCGGCGAGAACATCGTGGTGATGGACGCCGACGCCAGTTACCCGGCCAGCGCCATCCCGCGCATCGTCGAGCTGCTGCGCACGCACGACCTGGTGCGCTGCAACCGGCGGCGCAATACCGCTTCCATGCCGCCGGTCAACCGTCTCGGCAATTGGTTGTTCGATCGGCTGCTCTCGTTCTCACACGGGCTGGATGGCTCCGACCATCTGAGCGGCCTGTACGGTCTGCGGCGCGAGGCGCTGCTCCGTCTCAAGCTGGAGTCGGAGGGCTTTGACATTGAGGCCGAGATTAGCATCAAGGCGCGTATGCGCGGCCTGCGCGTGACTTCCTTCCCTATCGAATATCAGCCGCGATTGGGTGAGAAGAAACTGCAACCCTGGCGCGATGGCTTCCTCATTCTCGGCCGTATCGTGGTGATGTTTCTGCTGTACAACCCGCTGCTCACCTTCGTCATTCCGGGCGTGGTGCTCATGGCGCTAATGCTCAGCGGCGCCTTCCTGCTGGGGCAGACGGCCATCCGCACGCCGTTCTTCGGGCTGGATGTTCACAGCTTCATCATCGCCATCCTCGGCGGCGTGGCCTCATTTCAACTGATTGTGTTCGGCGTGGCGGCGGCACTGTATGGGGTGGAGGCGGGCTACCGGCCTGCCCGCTGGCTGCTGCGCGTGAGCAGCCGGCCCATCCGGCTAAGCGGCGCGCTGCTCGGTGTGCTGGCCGTAATCTTTGCCGCCGTTTACATTGTCGCCCTAATCTCCCGCTGGCTGTCGGAGGGGGCGGGCCTGTTCTACGCCACGCGCGAGGTGGTGCTGGCGGCCACGCTGCTGGTGTTCGGCATGCAGCTGCTCTCGGCAGCGTTGTTCCTCTCTATCTTCTCTGGCCGGCTGGAGCGCTGGCAGCCATCGCCGCCCCGCAACGGCGATGGGCCGCCAGAATAACGTGAGCGCGCCGCTCGTCTCCCTCATCCTCGTCCTGTACAACAGCGCCGAACACCTTGAGGACTGCCTCCACTCCCTCCTGGCCGACGCGCTCTCGCCGCCGTTTGAAGTCTGGGTCGTGGACAACGCCTCCGCCGACAACGGCGCGGAGCTGGCCGAGTCCTTTGCGGCGCGGGCGTCGCACCTGCACGTGCTGCGCAACCCGACCAATCGCGGCTACGCCGGCGGCGTCAACTCCGCCCTGCCTTATGCCCGCGGCGAGTTCGTGGCCGTGCTCAATCCGGACTCTGTCGTCGAGCCGGGCTGGCTGGCGCCCATCGTCACGCTGTTGCAGGCGCAGCCGGAAGTCGGCGCGGTCAGCCCACTCATCCTGCTACACACTGATGAAGAAGCAGGCCTTGCCCGGATCAACTCCGCCGGGCAAAACGTGCACGTTACCGGCCTCGGCTTCAACCGGCAGCTGGGGCGTCCGCGCGCCGCAGCCGGCAGTGCGCCGCAGCCGGTCTCCGGCCTGCATGGCGCGGCCTTCGTCATCCGCCGTAGCCTGCTCGACCGGATGCGTGGCTGGGACGAGAGCGGCTTTTTGTATCACGAGGACGTGGCGCTCTCCTGGCTGCTGCATCTGATGGGCTATGAACTATACTGCGTCCCGGCCTCGGTAGTCTGGCACAAATATCATCTGACGATGTATCCGGAGAAACTCTTCCTGCTGGAGCGCAACCGCTGGGCGCTGCTACTGACGCATCTGGGAGGGGCCACGCGCGCCCTGCTCGCGCCGCTGCTGCTGTTCACCGAATGCCTGATGTGGGGCTTTTGCCTGCTGCGCGGGCCGGCCTTCTTGCATGCCAAGCTGGCCTCGTATCGCTGGGTCGCTGCGCAGGCACCGCAACTTCGTGAACGCCGCCGCTTCATCGAGACGCTTCGCCGGCGCAGCGACCGGCACGTGCTGCGTCGTCTGCGCTGGAACTATGAGTGGGACCAGTTCTTCAGTCTGGGCCGTGAGCGAGGCGTCTCCACGCGGCAACCGCCTGGCGGCCTGCCGGTCAGATGGGAGATTGGAGAGTAGCGATTGGAAATCTTCAATCTTCAATCTCCAATCCTCAATCCCTCATGCCCCCCGCCATCATCATCCTCAACTACAACGGTGCACGGCTGTTGGGCACTTGCCTGAGCAGCCTGAGGCAGCTGACCGTGCCGGCAGAGATTATCGTGGCGGACAACGCTTCAACGGATGACTCGCTGGCGGTGCTACGCACGCAATGGCCGGATGTGCGCCTGCTGGCCTTCGAGCGGAACTGGGGCTTTGCCGAAGGCTACAACCGTGCGCTGGCGCAGGTGGACAACGAGTGGGTGGTGCTGCTGAACAACGACGCGACGCTCGCACCCGACTGGCTGGAGGTGCTGCTGAAGTTTGCGGAGGCGCATCCGCGGGCGGCCATCCTCGGCGGCAAGTTGCTCTTCGGCCAGCCGGGGAACGAGCGCGTACTGCAGGCCGTCGGCGCATGCATCACCGATGCGGGCACCGCCTTTGAGGTCGGCTGGGGCGAGCGCGACGACGGGCAATACGACCGGCCACGGCGCACGGCTTCCGTTCCGGGCGCAGCGTTGCTGATGCGGCGCGCGGTCTTCCACGAGCTGGGCGGCTTCGACCCGACCTACTTCGCCTACCTCGAGGACGTGGATTTGTGCTGGCGCGCCTGGATGGCCGGTTACGAAGTGTGGGTTGTGCCGCAGGCGGTAGCGTGGCACCACTTCGGTGCGTCGAGCGGCGGGCGCGCCTCGCCCTTCCGCATCCGCTGGATGCAGCGCAACCGCTACGCCAACATGCTCAAGCACCTCGAATGGCCGACCTTGCTCGGCGGCGCGGTGACCTCGGCGGGATACGACCTGTACCGCGTGCTAGAATTTGCCCTCCGCGGCGAATGGGCGGGGCTGTGGGCGCTGGCGACAGGCACCGTGGACTTTACGCGCAGTCTGCCACAAGTTTTGAAGGAGCGCCGCAATGTGCAGAGCCGGCGCCGGCGGCGGGATGCGGAGCTGAAGGCGCTGGGCCTGCTCGCTCCCGCACTGGTGGCCTTCCGCGAATACCGGCGGCTGGCGCACCTGGAACGCTCCCGCCGAGCCGCAACGGTGGAGTCCTGAGTGTTTGCCCACCTGATCGAGGTCTTCAAATATCGCGAGGCGGCACGCCTCCTGACTTTGCGCGAGCTGCAGGTGCGCTACAGCAACTCCGTCCTGGGGGTTGTCTGGAGTCTGCTTTATCCGCTGGCGCTCACGCTGTTCTTCAGCCTCGCCTTCACGCTGGTCTTTCCGAGCAACATTCCGAACTATCCGGTGTTCTTTCTGGCCGCGCTACTTCCCTGGAACTTCTTCAGCCTGGCCGTGGTGAGCGGCGCGGGCGCTATCCTCAACAACAGCCCGCTGGTCAACCGCGTGCGCTTCCCGCGCGAGCTTCTGCCACTGGCGGTGGTCAGCGCTAACGCCATCAACTACCTCATCGCGCTCATCCCGCTGGCACTGCTGATGCTTGTTTTCGGCGTGCCGTTTACGCCCGCGCTGTTCTGGCTGCCGGTGCTGCTGGCCGTGCAGTTCGGGTTCGTCCTCGGCCTGGTGCTGGCGCTCTCGGCGCTCAACGTCTTCCTGCGCGATGTCCAACAGATCGTCGAAGTGCTGATGCTGCCGCTGTTCTTTCTGACGCCCATCGTTTACTCGTACTCCAACAGCCCCGTCTCGGCCTCGCTGCAGCAGCTGGCGCTCATTGCCAACCCGATGGCGGGGCTGGTGACGCAGTACCGGCGCATCATCTACTCCGGCCTCGCGCCCGATTGGCCGCTGCTCGGCATCACCGCACTGGAGGCGCTGGTCGCGCTGCTCGCCGGCTTATTCATCTTCAACCGCCTCTCGCCCTACTTCGCCGATGAGCTTTGAGCGCCGCGAGTTGGGGCTGCTCGGCCTGTTGCTGCTGGCGCGGCTGGCCGTAGGGCTGACGTATAGCTTCCTCAACCCGCCTTGGGAGTCTTACGACGAGACCGGGCACTTCCAGTACGCTCGCTATCTGGCCAAGCATCGTGTGCTGACCCTGCGGTCTGGCGACCCCGAAGCCGAGGTCATCTGGTCCAAGTTCCAGCCGCCGCTGTATTACATCGTGGTCATGCCCATCCTACTCGTCTTCGACTTCGGGCCGGCGTTCGAGTACCCGGCGAGGAACCCGTATCTAGCCACCGGCGAGGGCGGCGTCAATTACGCTCTCCCTTCGAACAAACCCAGCCCGCTGGCCGTGACGCAGGTGACGGCGCTGTTGGTGATGCGCAGCGTAGGTGTGCTCATCAGCACGGCCAGTGTGGTTTTTGTTTATCTGACAGCGCGCCGGCTCTGGCGGCGGCACAAAGCGCCGGCGTGGGCAGCGACTTGCCTGTACGCGTTCTGGCCACAGTTCCTCTTCATGGGGAGCATGGCCACCAACGATCTGCTGATGGTGGCTCTGGCCGCGCCGCTCACTTACTTGACGGCGGAGGCGTGCCGACGAGGTCTGCGCCGGCGCGAATGGGCGCTGGCCGGATTGCTGATACTGAGCGGCCTGCTCACCAAATTGAACGGTGTCGCGTTCCTCCCGCCGCTGCTGGTCGCAGCCCTGCTCAGCCTCACGCCGCAACCGCGCCGGCGCTGGGCGCTGACCGCTGGCGTCCTGCTGGTCAGTCTGCTGGTGGGGGCCGGCCTGCTGTCCTCGATGGAATTCGTCACCGGCCAGCTCTTCCGGCCAGAAACGTTCTGGCGCTTCATCCGCAACCTGCGCAACGAAGTTGGGCCGGCCCCCGTCGCCCTCAACTGGAGCGTGGCCGAGTACGGCTTTCGTTCATACCTTGCTCTGTACGGCTGGGGCAACCTTGAGGGCTTTCCGTGGCTCTATCCACCAGCATTGGTCGGTCTGGCGTTGGCCGCTCTGGGCTGGCTCCGGCTTGGACTGCGGTCAACAGGTGTAGAACCCTCCCGCCGCGTCATCCTTGGGTTGGGCCTGTGGCCGCTTAGCCTGATCGGTCTGGCTCTGGCGCTTGCGATTGCTCAGAGCGATCCCTATCTGCTCGTCGGGCGCTATCTGCTGCCCAGCCTGCCAGCGCTGGCGATGCTGCTCGTGCTGGGCTGGCAGGCGCTGCTGCCGACTTGCATCTGGCGCTACTTTTGGCCAGCGCTGAGCCTCGGGGTGATCCTTATCGGCTGGCTCACGCCCGTCACCATCATCGCCCCCGCGTATGCGCAGCCGCAGCCAATCTCGGCATCAGAGTTGAGCCGGGTCGAGCGCGGCCTGTCCGCCCGCTTCGGCGGACTTCTGGAGATGACCGGTCATCTGCCGATTGCGCCCGCACGAGCGGGCGAGCGGCTCGAAGCGACCCTCTGCTGGCGGGCGCTGGCGCCCACCTCCACCAACTATCCACTCAGCGTGGAAATTCGCGGGCCGGATGGGCAAGGATATGGCCGCCGGCAGACGTACCCCGGAGACGGCAACTACCCGACCAGCCTTTGGGAGCCGGGCCGTGAATTTTGCGACCCACTCGGCATGACTATTCGCGGCGACTTCCCTGCCCCGGCCGTAGGCGCGCTGACCGTGCGATTTCTAGAAGGCGTGAACGGCGCGCCGCTGCCGGCCACCACGCTCGACGGCGCGCCGCTGGCCGACGTGCTTATCCCCATCGTGGTACGCGCCGCCGCAGCGCCGTCTCCGCCTACGTATCGCCTCGGCTATCGCTTTGGTGAGGCAATCATGTTGAACGGCTACGACCTTGCTTACGGCGCGGATGGGCGCAGCCTGCGCGTGACGCTGCACTGGGAGGCGCGCGCGCCGGTCGCCGCAAGTTACAAAGTCTTCGCCCACCTGCGCACCGCTGTGCCGGGACACTATACTCAGAGCGACCAGCTCCCGCGCCGCAACGCTTACCCGACAAACGTCTGGGCTGTGGGAGAAAGGATTGCCGACGAGCATGATCTGCCTCTGCCCGAAGGCGCAACTTGGGAAGATGTGACTCTGTACGTGGGGCTGTACCGGCCCGAAGACGGAGCGCGCCTGCCCGTCATGGACGAGCGGGGGCAGCCCGTCCCGAACAACGAGATTACGCTGCCCTTGCGTTGAGTTTGAGCGGCTCCGCCGGCTTCAGTCTATGGATTTGACGCGTGGCTCTGCTGAAAAAAGCCCATCTGAACCGCAAAGACGCCAAGAACGCGAAGGATTACAGGGGCGAATCTTTGCGCTCTTCGCGCCTTCGCGGTGAGATCGTGTTTCTGCGGTGGAGTCACGGATTGGACGGGTGCCCCGAATTATTTCGGGAAAGCTCCGCGCCATCCGTGTTCGTCCGTGTCATCCGTGTACCGATTCTCGCCAAAGCGGGAAGAACCGTTTGAACAAGAAGGCTCCGAGAGATTCTCCTCGCCAACCAAGAGCAACGGAATCTCGCAGCACTTTCTGCTAGACTCCGGTCATGCGAATGGCCAACCTCGTTCGCTTTGGGCTGAGCCTGGCACTATTGAGCCTGAGCGCCGCTCACCCTGAACACGTTGCCGCAGACGAACCGCGCGAGTGGGTGGTGCGCTTTGAAGGGTCGCCGCCGCCGGGCGTGCGCACCAACCCGGCGCTTTTGCGTCTGGGCTTGGGCGTGTGGCACGCGCCGGAGGCCCATCTGGCCGCAAGCGCAGCGGATAGCCGAATCCTCGACTACTGGCCTAACACGCGCGTCTCCATCCAAATTGAGCCGGACGACCCCTACTGGCCAAATCAGTACGGGACGCACAACATTCAGATTCCTCAGTCTTGGAACATGTTGACAGGAAGCGCCTGCCTTACCGTGACCGTGGCCGTGATTGATACCGGCGTAGACCTGGTGCACTCCGATCTGGTGGGCCGGTTCTGGCACAACTCCGGCGAGACGGGCGCAGGCCGCGAGACCAACGGTGTGGACGACGACGGCAACGGCTTCGTGGACGACTGGCAGGGCTGGGATTTTGCTAACGGTGACAACGACCCGCAGGATGACCACGGCTACAGTCACGGCACGCATGTGGCCGGCATCGTCGCGGCAACGGCCAACAACGGTCTGGGCATAGCCGGCGCGGCCAGCTTGGGCTGCCCAGCGCAGATTATGGCACTCAAGGTGCTTAGGGACAGCGGCGAGGGCACGGACGCCGACGTCGCCGCCGCAGTCCGCTACGCCGCCGAGCAGGGCGCGCGCGTCATCAACCTGAGCCTGGGCGCCCGTAAGGAGACGCCGGCTACCGAGATGGCTATCGAGGATGCCATAGCCCAAGGAGCGCTGGTCGTTGCGGCGGCGGGCAACTCCGGTCAATTCGGCGTGTATTATCCGGCGGCCTATGAAAGCGCCGTGGCCGTGGCCGCCAGCGACTCGGCCAACCGGCGCGCCCACTTTTCATCCTACGGGCCACAGGTAGATTTGACCGCGCCCGGCGTCGGTATCTACTCAACGCTGCGCCACAACTACTACGGCACGCTCAGCGGCACCTCGATGGCAACGCCGCATGTGGCAGCAGCCGCGGCACTGCTCGCCAGCCAGCCCCAGTTCGATACACCTGCTAAGATTCGCGCCGCGCTCGAATACACGGCGCTGGACTTAGGGAGCATTTGCCGTGACCCGTACTTTGGCGCAGGCCTGGTACAAACCCTAGAGGCTTTGTCCTATGACCCGCAGGCCGAACACCCGGTAAAATGTTTCTACTATTTCTTCCCGCTGGTAGGTCGTTAGCCTATGTCCGATCTCAACGGGGCTGAGCTGAGCGAGCGCGAGCAGGAAATTTTGCGGCTGGTGGCCACCGGGGCCAGCAACAAAGAGATCGCGCATAAGCTCGTCATCAGCCCAAATACCGTCAAGGTTCACCTGCGTAACATCTTCGCCAAGATCAACGTGGCCTCGCGTACCGAGGCGACGCTGTACGCTATCGAACGGGGGTATGTACAGGTCCCCACGCCCGCCACGACGACCGAAGCCGCAGCGAACGCTGCGCCCGCAGCCACTGCCGCCTCCGAAGCGACTGCGCCCGTCTCCACGGAAGTCGCGGTTGAACCACAATCGGCGCATTCCAGGTGGGCACGGCCACAAATGATGCTGGCGGCAGGTGGATTGCTGCTGCTGGCGGCGCTCGTCGCTGGCATCTTCGCCTGGCGCGCAGCAATGCCGGCTGCGCCTGCCCCCGACCCGTTGCCCACGCCGGTTCGCTGGCTGGAACGCGCGCCGCTCCTTACCGCGCGCAGCGGTCTGGCCGCCGCCGTGTATGAGGGCAAAATCTACGCCATCGCCGGCGCGACGGATGACGGCCCGACCGACGTGGTGGAGCGCTACGACCCGGCAACCAACTCCTGGACTCAATTGGCCGGTGCGCCTGAGCCGGTGACGGAGGTTCACGCCGGCGTCATTGGCGGGCTGATTTATGTGCCGGGCGGTCGCCTGCCGGATGGCACGGTCACCAGTACGCTGGCCGTTTATGACCCGCGCAGCGACGTCTGGAGTCGCGGCGCGCCCATGCCGGCGCCCCTCAGCGCCTATGCCCTCGCCGTGCATGAGGGTAAGCTGTACGTGTTCGGGGGATGGGATGGACAGCGATACGTGGCGTCCGTATACCGGTATGACCCGGAGACAGACCGCTGGGAGGAGCGCCCTCCGTTGCCCACCGCGCGCGGCTTCGCCGGGGCGGCCGCTGTCGGCGGGCGCATCTTCGTGGTCGGCGGCAGTGATGGTGCGCGCAGCCTGAACATCACCGAGGCCTACTCACCCGCTCAGCAGGGGGCCGATGCCTGGCAGACGGTGACACCGGCCATGTCCGAGGCCCGCCACAGCATGGGCGTCGCCGGCCTCACCGACATCCTCTATGTCATCGGCGGCGAAAGCTCCGGGGCGGCGCTGCCCTCGACCGCTTTCCTCTCACAGGAAGGGCGTTGGCAATCGTTGGAAATCCCCGTCACTTCCGGCTGGTCGGAGCTGGCTGTGGTCGTCATCGGCCCAGACCTGCACATCTTCGGCGGGCGCAGCGCTGGGCAGGCCACGGCGCGGCATCTGCTCTATCGCGCGGCGTACACCATCATGCTGCCCATCATCGTGCGGTAGAGACGCGCTGCGGTGCGTCTCTACCCTGCGGTACGTCTCTTCGTTTGTGGAGACGCGCTGCGGCGCGTCTCTACGGCGGCGCGTCTCTACGGCGGCGCGTCTCTACGGCGGCGCGTCTCCACGGCGGTGCGCTTCTGCCTCTAAACGATGCGGGCCGACGCCAATTTGCGCCCCATCTCGTCGGCAACCTCACGCATCGAGGCGTTCATATACGGATAGGCCAGCCAGACGTTCGCCAGGCCGAACAACAAGCCGGTGAACGTGCGCAGCTCCGGCGTGCTCTCGCGCGGCGGCAGCCAGCTGAAGAGCGCGAATTGATTGTAGGGGAACTGCGTGAACAACTGCGAGAAGCCGTCCAGCGCAATCGGCAGCACGCCGATCAGAACCCAGCCAACCCAGTGCAACGGCTTGAGGCGGCGACGCACGAAGCCTACGCCGTAGATGAGGCCACCAAGCAGGATGCCGCCATAGATCGCCACGTCGCGCTGGCAGAAGGCCACCTTGTAGCCGAGGCGCTCGTTGCCCAGGAAGCCGCGCGCGCCCCAAAGGTCGTCCGGGTCAATGCCCGTCACCTGACGAAAGACCGCGCGCGGATAGTGGCTCTCCTCGCCGAACAGGAACCACGAGCGATAGCCGAGCTGATGGCAGAGCGGGCTGTAGATGGTGTAGATGATTCGCGCTGCGCCGATGTTGCCCGAGGCCATCAGCGCGGGCGCCAGGAACGGCAGGCCGACGTAGCCGAAGATGAACAGGTTGAAGACCAGCAGCCAGTGGCGAGCGAAGCCGTACACCAAACGGTCTGCGATGGAAACGGTGCTGCTGGCCTGGCCGATGACGTGGGGCGGGGTTTCGGTTTCCATCAGGGATTGCTCAATCCTGCCTGTGAGAGGTATTGGTCTAACTGGCGGTCGGACATGAAGCCGACTTTTTGAACGATGATCTTTCCGTCGCGGTCCACGATGAAGGTTGTCGGCAGGCCGCGCGCGCGGTACAGCTCGCCCACTACCGCACCCGGGTCGAGCAGGATAGTGAACGTCAGCCCCAGCCGCTCCACAAACGCCTGTACCGTCTTGGTGTCCTCGTCCTGATTGATGCCCAGCACTACCAGCCCCTGACTCTTGAAGGTGGCATAGCGGTCTTCGATGGCCGGCATCTCGGCTTGGCACGGGCTGCACCAGGTGGCCCAGAAGTTGAGCAACACCACCTGCCCCTTGAAGTCGGAGAGGCGCACCTGCCGGCCTTCGAGGTCGGTGAGGACGAAATCGGGGGCGGGCGCGCCGACGACGGGGGCGGGTGCGAGAGGGCCGGCGGGCGTTTGCGCTGTTGCTTGGGAGGCAACACGCAGCGCGTTCAGCGCCGGCAGGCCGAAGAAGATTAGACCGCCGGCCAGCAGCCCGAGGAGCAGGCCCGCGCCGATGACCAGCAGCGAGGCCGCAGTTCCCGACCCGGAGTCATTCTTCAGGCTCATGCCGCTTTTCCAGCGCCTCGATCTGCCGGTCGAGCGCGGCCAGGCGCTCGCTGTTCCGGTGCATCAACCACCACAGCACCACCCAGCCCAGGGACACAACGATCGCAACCACAATCAATGGAGTCACGCCGATGCCTCCGCGCGAATATCCACCAACGTGCCCCGGTTCTCCCAGTTCACGGTGATGTCGCCGGGATAATAGCTGACCTGCGGCTGCGTCCAGCGGAACAGCCACTTGGCGTCTTCGGGCCGCATGTTGATGCAGCCGCGCGACTTGGGCCGCCCGAAGTCGTTGTGCCAGTACGCCGCGTGCAGCGCCTCGCCGATGGAGGAGAAGTACGATACCCAGGCCACGCCGGGCAAATCCCAGCCGGATTCGCGCGTGCCGCCCTGCATCTGGCGTGAGATGCGCTTTTGCCAGATGAAGCGCTGGCCCGGCCCGGTGCCGCCGGTGAGCGTCTTGCCGTCCTCGCCGTAGAACTGCGCGCCCGAGGCGATGCGCGCGCGGAAGACCTCCGCCTTGCCCTCGCGCGCGGTGATGGTCTGCCGGCTCAAGTCTACCAGCAGGGTCTTCTCGGAGACGTTGGGCGAGATGGGGGTCACTTCCTCCGGCGCGATGATGCGGAAGGCTGTGGCCGGCGCGTACATGTTGGGCGTCACCTCGGTGCCGGCGCGATACCAGACCGCCCCGTCCGCGGCGCGAACAATTTCGCTGATGCGATACACTGCGCTGTAGTACATCCGGTAGAGTACCTTTGCGTTTGCCGCCGGCGCGTTGCGTCCCTCGACGTAGGGCACGTACACTTCGCCCCACACGCCTTCGGGCGGCAGCGAAGTGAGCGGAGTCTGCGGCCAGTTGCGGCACGGGACGACGTGCGGGGCGTACACGTAGCCCTCATCCGTCTCGTACCAGAGGTGATTGTGCGGCATGAAGCCGTAGCCGACGATCTCGCGCCGCAGCACCACCAAATCTTCAGGCATGATGGTGCGCAGGACGCGGCCCTCGGGCCGGGGCCGGGCGTGAACCTTGACGCCCCACGGCCAGGCCACGCGGCCCAGCCAGACGTCCGGCCCCTGCGGCAGGTCGGCGGCTTCGAGGCGGGGGCGCGCGACGCCGGAAAGCGCCGCGCCGGCGGCTGTTGCGCCGCTCCACTTCAGAAAGGCACGTCGGGAAGGCATGGCAGTGATACTGGCAAGCCAAAGGCCGGACGCAGCGTCCGGCCCCGCGAGGCTATGTTACCTGTGAGGCTGGCGGCTGACAAGGCAATCCTTTCATCATCGGCGGGCAATTGCTCAGGCGATAACTCCAACCGTTGAGTCAATCCACAGATGTCACAGATGGCCACAGATTCTTCTCTACAGAAATCGGCGTAACCTGTGGATCAATCGGCATGGCCGAGGCATCAGAGTAAGGCTATTCACGGTGTTCTTGTGCGCCGCCGGCGCGCTCCCACTGGATGGGCGGGCACGGCTGGCTGCCGTACGAGCAGAACACGCAGCAATCGCCGGGTTTCGGTTGAAGGCATACGCCGCAGTAGGTGCAAGTGTAAAGGACGCGGCAGGCATCCGGCGGCATCGCCTCCCTGCGCTCGCCGTGGCAGTTCGGGCAGCGGATGACGGATTCGTACGTAATCATTTGCCGCTCAAGGCCACCGATTGCGATTTTCATCCACGAATGAACACGAATTTCCACTAATCATTCGTGTCCATTCGCCTTCATTCGTGCCCATTCGTGTTCACCATGCCTATTCGTGTTCATTCGCTTTCATTCGTGACCATTCGTGTTCAGCGTGCCGATTCGTGTACATTCTAATTCGCGATACTAGAAACTTCTAATTCGAGCCAAGAACAGGACCG
>JANWXR010000090.1:0-435 GCA_025057205.1 Anaerolineales bacterium
CGGCGGTTGGGTGGGCTGCGCCGGCGGCTGAGTCGCGGGAGCGGTGGTCGGTGTTGGCGTTGCCGCCGGGCCGCAGGCCGCGAGCATGAGCGCAGCTACGATGAAGAGGCTCATCGCAGACCACAAAGTCTTCTTCATTGTCGTTTCTCCTCCAGAAATCGCGAGAACTTTACAGGGAAAGGATCAGAGTCGGGACGAGCTTGTGCAGGTGTTCGACGGTGAACCACCTCCTTTCTAACCATCCAATTTGAAGTTCGAGCATGGGCAATGACATTATACCGGTTCCGCTATCTTAGAGCGGTTTCTAACATGAGGTACGGCAAGGTATGCAAAATTCGACCTGTTTTCAGTGAGTTTCTACTGCCTCGTTAGGTTAGATTTTGATGTTTTGCAACGCCGAGCATTTTGCCAACGAAGCTCAATTACGAGTGCACA
>JANWXR010000090.1:445-7779 GCA_025057205.1 Anaerolineales bacterium
TCAGTGAGTTTCTACTACGGAACTGTAAATCCATCAGGAATTCTCTCTAAACATGAGGTCGACATATCGCCGGTGAAATCGCTAATTTATTTTCGAGAAATTACCGAGAAGCTCTTTATCGGGGTGCGTAAAAATCATAACCATCCAAAAATATTTGTCAATCATAAAAACAAAGTCTCGATGAGACTACTATAAAGCCGAACTCGGCATGGCTGGCTGCGTTACAATGCGCGCTCGCCACTCCCCAACACCGACGTACTGGCCGATGCTTTCTTTGCATTCACGTATCTCCGGTTGCCTGGCCGGCCTGGCCCTCGGCGATGCATTGGGTACTCCCACGCAGCCCACGCCGGAGGCGACGCGCGCACGCTACGGAATCATCTGTGGCTTCGTCGCGCCGCACGCCGACGACCCGTTTGGCCACGCCGGCCTGCGCGCCGGCCAGATCACCGACGACACGCAGGCCGCGCTGGCCCTCGTCCGCGCCGTCATCCGCAAGCGCGCCTTTTCGCTTAACATCGCCGCGCAGGCGCTGCTCGACTGGCTGGAGGGTGTGGATGTCGAAAGCTCCCCCTACTTCGGGCCGAGCACGAAGGCGGCCTATCGCGCGCTCAAGCGCGGTGTCCCGCCCACCGAGAGCGGGCTGGGCGGCGCCACCAACGGTGCGGCCATGCGCGTCGCGCCGCTCGGCTTTCTCTCCGCCGACCGCGAGGTCGTGGTGCGCTACGCCGTCTGGTCGGCGATGCCAACGCACAACACGCCGCTGGGTCTGGCGAGCGCAGCCGCGGTAGCGGCGGCGGTGGCGGCGGCGGCGGCAGGCCGTGCCCTCTCTTGGGGCGATGTGATTGAAAGTGCCGCTCAGGCCGCGACGCTCGGCGCGCAGAGCTACGCCGGCCCGCCGGCCTTCACCCCTACGCCCGACCTGGCGCGCCGCATTCGCTGGGCCGTTGACTTGACGCGCGCATGCCCGACTCCGGGCCGCGATCCATGCAACTGGCCGGAACCGGTCTGGCAGATGCTGCGCGAGTTGTACGATCTGGCCGGCGCAGGCATGGCCGCGCACGAGACTGTGCCCACCGCCTTTGCGCTGATCGCGCTGGCCGGTGGCGACCCGCTGACCGCGGCGCTGCTCGCGGCCAACCTCGGCGGTGACGGCGATACGATCGGTGCTATTGCGGGCGCGGTGTGCGGGGCCTATCGCGGCCTTGAGGCTATCCCCGCCGATATGGTGATGACGTTGGAGAGCGTCAACGGTCTGGACTTCCGTCAGCTGGCGCAAGACTATCTCGATACAATCTCCGTGTTCGGCTAACTGCCCCGGCTCAACGTATGAAGCCCTTCGTAACTCTCGGCGACCTGATCGCCGACTTGTATCTCGGCATCGAGCGGTTGCCGGTGGAAGCCGCGCAGCATCAAACCGTCTCCCATTTCACACTGGGGCCGGGCGGAGCGGGCAACGCCCTCATCGCTGCAGCGCGGCTGGGCTTGCCGTGCGTTGCGCTCGGCAGCCTTGGGGATGACTGGGTAGGCGATCGGGTGCTGCATCATCTCAAAGCGGAAGGCGTGGATGTGAGCGGAGTGTTGCGGCTGAGCGCTGCGCCGACCGCGACGGCGGTGGTCTTGCGTGCCGAGTCCGGCGAGCATGTCTTCCTCGGTTACTATGGCGCGCACGGTCCGCAGGAATTGCCCGAGGCCTGGCGACCGATCCTGCAATCCGCCGGCGCGGTGCTGGTGGAGGGCTGGAGCTTCTTTCACGATGAACCGGCCTTGATCCGCGCGGGCGCCGAGCTGGCGGCGCAGGCCGGCGTGCCTGTGCTGTTCGACCCCGGCCCGCGTGTGGCCGACATCGAACATGACTGGCTGGCCGCGCTGGTGCGCTGCGCCGCCGTCGTCAGCATGACCGAGGATGAATCGCGCTCGCTGCGCCGGCGCCTCTCCCTGGCCGACCTGGAACGCGAGACTGCGCTGCGCGCCATCGTCCTCAAGCGCGGCGCGGAAGGATGCGTGATCTCGGCGGGCGGGCAGCGACTCGAGTGTCCCGGCTATCCGGTAGAGGTGCGCGACCTGACCGGCGCGGGCGATTGCTTTGCGGCGGCGGTGGCGTGGGGCCTGCTGCGCGGGCTATCGTGGGAGGTGATTGGCGCAATCGCCAACGCGGTGGGCGCAGCCAAAGTGCAGAAGATCGGCACGGCGCTGGCCGCCCCGACGCGCGATGAAGTGGTGAATATCCTGCGCGCGCACCGGAGGGAGTTGGTGGAAGTCTTCAGTCATCAGTCTTCAGTTATCAACGAAGACTAAAGACTGAAGACTAAAGACTGGAGACTGAAGACTGAAAGAGCGGTAGCCTCTGCCCCACGCCGCGCTGTACGGCCAGCTCGTAGGCGCGGGCAGCAAGGGCGATGTCCCACACGCTCAGGCCATGCGACTCGAAGAGGGTGATGTCCTCCGCCGAAGTGCGGCCCGGCGTCTTCTGCGTGACGATGTCGGCCAGCTCCTTCACCGCCTCCCACGTAATCAGCCCTTCTTCGACGGCGGGCGCTAGGTCGCCGCACTCCATCTTTGCCTGCTCCAGCGAGTCCACCGCCACGTGCGCGGCGCGGCGCACCGTCTCACCGTCAATCTCGCGGCGCTTGAGGTGGTTGCTGCCCGCCGCGTTGATGTGCGTGCCCGGCCTGAGCCAGCGCCCATCGAACACCGGCGTGCTGGAGGTGGTGATGGTCACCACCACGTCCGCGCCTTCCACGGCGGCGCGCGGATGCTCGACGGCGAGGACCTCCGCGTTCACCTCCTGCTGCGCCTCGCGCACGAACTCGGCCCGCTTCCCAGCATCGCGGCTGAATACCAGCACGCGCTCGATGGGGCGCACCGCGCAGACGGCCTGAATCTGCGTGCGCGCCTGCCCGCCCGCGCCGATGACGGCCAGCGTCTTCGACTCGGCGCGGGCCATGTACCTGGTCGCCACGCCGCTGGCCGCGCCGGTGCGCAGGCGTCCGAGATAGTCGCCCTCGATCAGGGCCAGCAAACGTCCGGTGTCGTAATCGTAGAGCGGGATGAGGAAGGTGATGCCTTTGCTCGTCGCCGGATAAATCTTCAGCCCGAAGGCGTTGTGCAAGGGCAGGGCGCTGGCCATGTAGTGCAGCATCCCGTGCTTGAGCGGGATGCGGCGGCGCGGATGATTCACGGCGCTGCCCTCGCCCAGGGCGCGAAAGGCGGCCTCCACCGCTTCAAGGGCGATGTCCATCGTCAACAGGGCTTGCACGTCGCGTTCGGTGAGGAGGAGGGTCATGGTGGTTTGAGGGGAGAAGGGAGTAGAAAGTAGAAAGTGGAAAGTAGAGGGTGAATGCCGGTGCGCTGCTCGCTACTTTACCACTCTCTACTCTCTACTTTCTATCTTCAAGCGCCGCCCGCATCCGCTCCAGCCCTTCCAGCAGCGTGGCGCGTGGGCAGCCGAAGTTCATGCGGACGAAGCCCTCGCCGCCGGGGCCGAAGGGTGCGCCATCGTTGAGCGCCACTTTTGCGTGCTCGAGGAAAAACTGGAACGGATTGGGCTGAAGGTTCAGGGCGCGGCAATCGAGCCAGGCCAGATACGTGGCGTCCGGCACGGTGGTGCGAATGCCCGGCAGATGCTCGCGCACATAGCTCACCAATGTGTCCCGGTTGGCCGTGAGGTAAGCGCGCAGTTCGCGCAACCAGTCGTCGCACTGCGTGTAGGCCGCCTTTGCCGCCGCCAGCCCGAAGCCGTTGGGGTGCAGGGCAAGCCTCTCGACCGTCTGCCGGTATTGCCGCCGTAGCTCACCGTTGGGGATGACGGCGAAGCCGGTAAAGAGCGCAGCCAGATTGAAGGTCTTGCTCGCCGAGATGAGCGTGACAGTGCGCTGTTCGATTTCCGGCGAGAGCGTGGCGATGGGCGTGTGCGTCGCGCCGCCGAGCAGCAGTTCGCTGTGAATTTCGTCGGAGCAGATGATGACGTTGTGGCGCAGGCAGATGTTGGCCAGCCGCCGCAGTTCGTCCGGCGTGAACGTCCGCCCGGTCGGGTTATGGGGATGGCAGAACAGGAACAGCCGCGTGTCCGGCGTGATGGCAGCCTCGAAGGCGTCGAAGTCAATCGCGTAGCGCAGCGTTGAGTCGTGCGCTGTTTCCGTCAGCGGCGCGAACCGGTGCTGCAGGCCGGCGTTCTCGTGAACCTGAAGGAACGGTGGATAGGCGGGTGGTTGTATGAGCAGGCTGCTGCCCGGCTCGCAGTAGGCGCGCGCCGCCACGTTGAAGCCGGCGACCACTCCGGGCACGGCCACCACCATCTCCGGCGTCGTGCGCCACCCGTAGAGTCGCTCCAGCCGCTCGCACACGAAGCCGAACCAGTCGCTCGGCGGGAACTGGTAGCCGAAGATACCGTGCTCCACCTTGGCGCGCAGCGCCTCGCGCACGGCGGGCGGCGCGAGGAAGTCCATGTCGGCCACCCACATCGGCAGGACATCCGGGCCGTACAGGTCCCACTTGGTGTTGTCGGTGTTCCGGCGGTTGATGACTTGGTCGAACACGGGGCCTCCGCACGCCTGAAAGGCGCCTCGGCGAAGAGGCCTCAAACGAACGGCACGGGCTTGAAATAGGCGCGGTCGAATTCGGCGATGCGCTCCGGGCCGAGGGCCTCCAGCGCGGCGCGCGCGGCCAACGCATCCCTGCGCAGCTGCGCCACGTGGATGCCCCGGCACACGTCCGGCAGCGGGTCAAGCCACTGGCGCAGCCGTAGGAACATCTTCAGCGCGCCGGTGTAGTTGCCGCGCTCGATTTGCAGGTAAGCGACGGCCACCTGCAAAAGGCCGCGATACAACTCGCGCGCCGGGCCGGTCTCTTCGTTCCAGGCCCGCTCCAGCACTTCGTGCGCTTCAAAGAAATCCTGCTTATTGAAGAGCGCGATGCCTTCCAGCGCCAGCGCCGAGAGCGGCAACGCGCAATCGCGTTCGAGGGCGACGAAGTCAACCTGTCGAGCATGCCTTTGAATCAGGCCGGGCAGGTCGCGGAGCAGCGCGCTTTTGGCCAGGATAACGTCGCAGCCCACGTCCTCGGCGCGGGCACGCAGGGCGAGGTCCGCGTGCGGGCCGAAGGCGATCACCGGGATGCGGCGCGTGGCCGGCGATGACTTCAACGCGGCAATCCACTCCGGCCACGGAATCTTGTCGCTGCTCAGTTCCACCAGCACCAGCGCCGGTTGCCACTCCACCACTCGCGCAATGAAGCCCGCACCGCGACCAATCGTCGGCTCGGCGGTCTGGCGGATGAGAGGCGCGTCCACCGGCTCGATCTCCTCGCCGCGCTCGATGACGCGCAGCCGGTATCCCAGCGCCTTCGTTACGTTCTCGATTGGAGCAGCAAAGAACAGGTCGGACACCAGGCCGAGGATCAATGGAGTGGCGCTCATCTCAAAGTCACGGGTAACCGGTGGGTGTGACGTTAGGGTTGGGCGTGGGTATATCTCCGCCCGGATAGTTGCCCGGCGTCGGCGTGCTCCTCGGCGGGACGGGCGTGGTGGTGGGTGGAGTACCGGTGACGGTGGCCGTAATCGTGCCGGTCACGGCTCCGGTCAGGGTGGGCGTCGGGCTTAGGGTTGGCAGGGCGGTAGTCGGCTTAACGTTGGGCGAGGCGCTCTGCGTGGTCAGCGCCGGTCCGAACGGCAGCGTGGCAGTGGCGGTGGCCGTGGGCGTAGGCAGCAGCGGCGTGGCCGTCGGAGCCGGGGTGGAGGAGGGGAACGGCGTGCGCGTATTTGGTGGCAGCGGGTTGAACGGGTGAAGCGGCATGAAGAAGAGGAGCGTCGCGTATAGGCAGGCGCAGGTCGTCGCCATCAACATGACGATGGTCAGCGCATACCATAGCGAGGTGGGCACAGCGAGGCGGTGCGAGTTCATGAGCTTGACGTGTTGGTTTCTGCGGCGAAGGCGCGTGCTGCAGCGATACGCTCGCGCAGCGGCGGGTGGCTGGCAAAGAGAAACGCTGCCCAGGCTTCCGGGTCGGCGTCACTCAGGTTCTGATTGGCCAGGCGTGCGAAGGCGCTGGCGAAGGCTTCCGGTTTGTGTGTGACCTCCAACGCATAACGGTCTGCCAGGCGCTCACGCCAACGTGAGTAGGCGTTGCCGAGCGGCATCATCACCAGGCCGAAGGCGCCCAGCGTCAGCGCCAGCAACGGCAGTGCGGCGATGTCCGCCGGCCCTTCGAAGCCGAAGACGGCCACGCCCCAGTTCAAGACCAGCGAGGCGAGGTATAGGCCGATCAGCATCATCCCGCTGCTGAAGGCGAGGCCGCGTGGGATGTCGCGGTGGACATGGTGGGCTAACTCGTGGGCGAGGATGGTTTCAATCTCGTCGGTGGTAAAGGCCTCGAGCAGGGTATCGCCCAGCAGAATGCGGCGCGTGCGGCCTAGCCCGGTGAGCGCGGCGTTGGCCGATTTGGTGCGGCGGCTCATGTCGAAGCGAAAGACTCCGGCGACGTGCGTCCCGGCACGCTCGGCCAACGCGGTCAGGCGACGGGTGAGTTCGGCGTGCTCTTCGCCGAGCAGCGTATACTTGTTGAATAACGGCAGGATGATGATCGGTGCCAACACACCCATCACCACCGCGAATAGCAGATAGCCGAGCGCGGCCAACAGCCACCACCACTCGCCCGTCACTCGCAACAGCCAATACACGGCGGAAAGGATGGGCAGGCCAAACACTGCCGAGAGCGCCAGGCCGAGTAGCTGATCTTTCACCCAACCCCGGAACGTTTGCGTAGATTGGCCGTAGCGGTGCGGCAGGACGAAGCCGGAGTAGTAGGCCAGCGGCAATTCGAGCAGTTGAAAGGTCAGGCCGAAGACCGCACCGAAGCCGAGGACGAGCAGCCAGTCGTTCTGCGTCCACGTCAGCAGCCAGCGCTTCAGTTCCGCCGACCAGCCGAAGATTAGCCAGGCCAGCAGGAACAGGCCGCTCAGCCCGGTCTCAAGAAAGAACAATTGTCGTCGCCTGCGCGCGTATGCTTTGGCCTGCTCTTGTCGTCGGGGGTCAAGCGTTACTTCCGAAGCCCCGGCTTGTGTCTGAGTCTGCGGCTCCGATGACGCATCGTGAACGAACACGCCGCGATTGTAGCATAGGTTTTCCGGCGATTTCCTCATCATCTATAATCACCGGGCATGTCTCCGCTGATCCCATTGGGAATATTGCTGGTCGGAACCGGCCTATTGTTCATCTGCCTTTCGCCGCGCTTTCAATATCCCGCGACGGTGATGCTCGGTGTGGCTCTGCCGGCGGGCCTGAGCGTTGCCGCTCTGTTCTTTTGGCTGCCGGCCAAAGCCACTCTCTCCGAGTGGG
>JANWXR010000091.1 GCA_025057205.1 Anaerolineales bacterium
GGCGTGAATGCATTACCAAAGCTCGGACACTAGCTCTTTCCTCAACGAGATTCAGAAAACACTGAAGCGCGTCATGAATACGGGGCTTGCTGCTATCTCAGCGTGCCAGAAAGCAGTTGGCTGCACTTTGATGCGGTTGTACTTTTGCCCGAACAGCGTGCTCGTATATTCAATCTGCAAGATCAGCCGATATCCGCGCGCCAACGGTTTACCCTTGTGAAACCCGGAGGTGTCGACTGCTATCAGGGTACCACGCGGCCCCGTGATCTGAACCTCGCGCTCTGCTCCATAGTATGCAAGCACTTGGTCGTCTGTATGCCGACCGTCGCGCCATAAGGCAGGCGCCCGCTCGCGATGACTACCACGAATATAACAGTGAGGGCCGGTTTCCGGCGTGACGTCAGTCAAATAGAAAAACAACTTCAGGAACTGAGGACGATCCATATCGAAATGGTACAGCTGGGCCGCCTCTGAGCTGGCCTCGCTGGAATATGCCGCACTCCACCACATCGCAACCAGATCGTTAACCGGCTCGCAGTCCAGGAACTGCCGCGCCAGATCACGCAAAGATCTGTCCGCGAGCAGCTGCTGCACAACAGGATGCTCTACCAGTCGCCCTTCAGGCAAGTCATACTTGATCGCACGCGGACGTTCAGGATCGAAGCGATCGATGGCTGGTCCCTCTGTTGGGACCGGCGTCAGGCGCGCCGGGACCTGTTGCGCAAACGCGATCAGGCTAGTGATCTGAGCTTCTGTCAAGTAATTGCCAAGAACAACAAATCCCTCTCGTCGTAGCGTGTCCACGGCAGCCTCGCGCTCCGCAGGGCTCATACCTGCTAGAAGTCCAGTAGCCGAACAACTACCTTTCTCCGCCGGCGCGGCTAACCTTTTCTTAATCCACTGATTCGACCGTCCGCGAGTAATGCAGTACAGTCGTCGCATGGCCCAATAGGAAAGCCACGGCGTCCACTTCGTGCGCTTGAACCAGAAGACTCCAAGCCATAAAGCCGGCCACAGCACCACCCAGCCAAAAGGCCGGCTATAAGTGATAGCGCGCAGCAACGACATCAATCGCTCCCCCTAAAATTTGGTCTTGGCGCTAGGATGCTAGCAGTTCGAAGGTGCGCCCTCGGCCACAAGACTTAAGCCCGCCTGCAGCAATGCCCAATCCAAGCCACATCCGCAGAAAAAAAGGATTGTTGCGTTACACCCTCGACCAGCTGCTGTTGGTCGACCTGATCCGTTTCGTCGTCGTCGGCGTACGGTACTTTTGGTTCGTTCACGTGCGTGGCCGGCTTTCGACCTACGATGTGAATACGGATGTACAGACGCCGATCGCCACCAACACGATCGCGCACAACCTGAAGGGCCTGCGCGACCTTGCGGTCAATCGCTCACATATGTTGGTCCGACCGCTGTCCGTCCTCGAGACATTGGACACACAGGCGCGAATTTTGTGTATCGGACCTCGCAGCGAGGGTGAGTTGTTCAATCTGGCCGCCCACGGGTTCATGCTGAAAAACATCACGGGCCTGGACCTCATATCCTATTCCCCGCGCGTGTTACTCGGCGACATGCATACGATGCCGTTTCCAGACGACAGCTTCGACGCGGTGATCTTGGGGTGGGTACTGGCATACAGCGAAGACCCCGCGCGCGCCGCGCGCGAGGTCGTGCGTGTCACGCGGAACGGCGGCGTCATAGCTGTCGGCGTAGAACACAACCCGCTGTCGCAGGAAGACATTATTCGACAAGTCGGCTACCTGCCTGGCGCTTCAAAGCGCATCACCTCTTGCGCCGAGATTCTCCAGCTATTCGGCCGTGCAGTGCACCACGTTTACTTCAATCACGTCGTAGCCGAATCTGATAAGGATCGCGTCGGGTCCCTGTGCGTCATCTTCTCTATCGCCAAATGACGCAGCAGACGAATTGGCCACAGCTCGGGGATTCAGCAGTCTGGACGAAGGGATCGCAGGGTCTTTGATAGATCTTGTTGCCGTTTTCTGCCTTCCAAGCGGCTGGTCCGTTCGCGATCCGCGAATATCAACCAAGCCTACTGCAAGAACGGGGGTCGTCGGGCCGCCTCAGTTCGGCTGATTTCTGGCGCTCATAATGAACGGCATTTTGTCGCGATGCATAACCTTGGGCAGCGGCCCAGGCATTGCAGGTGCGATGGTAATTGTCTATAACGTCTGGTTGAAAGCAGATCATCGTCGATGAATGGTCGGGAGACGTAAGCTAAACGAGATAAAGAATTCGCTCGAGGAAATCGGCCCATCTGGCCTGCCGCTGTCGCTCGGCTCATCAGAACCTTGATAGCAGATCTAGTACGAAGCTGAGTAGTATCCCGTCATATCAGCTGGCGTCATGTCAGCAACGGTAGTCAATGCGCTGGAAAACCTCGCGTGGCATGACGGATCGCTGCGTGGATGCGTTAGCCCGATCGTGTGGTCGTACCTGCGGCTGCTGCTTAGTCGCCTCATAAACGAAGCCATCGGCACGAGTCTTCTTCTGGTGCCTCGCGTCGCGCGCTCAGCTGTCGCAGTTAGATCGCGTGCAACGCGGCGCGCCGGCCAAATTTGAGGCTGTGTCACCGCGGTGTTTTGCATACCCCGATTCCGTTTAGTCGACCATTTCCCTGGCTCCTAACGACAGTGCGGGGATTATGCTGACAGGTGCGATGGTCCTTGTCCTCGTATGTGGGAAGGGCGCTGTTACGGTGTTGTTGGTTGGCCCGTCGGATCTCCTTTTGCGTCTCGAGGGGGCGTTCGGCCCAATGAAAGGCCGCGCCAGCGCAACTGCTGTGCGATGATTGGCGCTTAAACTGAGCCACCAAAAGTGTTAGCCCCTCCGTCCGCAATAGCGACTTAAGCAAGTGACAACTGCGCCATCTTGCTTGCTGGCACGTTGCCTGGCGTCCCGTAGTAGCTCACAAAAGCAAGGCTACGGCGGCCTGATAGGCGACGAGCAAATGCCCAGACCTGGAGACCATAAGGCTGTTGCACTTGACCTGGGTAGCGCCTATATCCGCAGTTCCAAGGAGGGGCAACATTAAGGAGCTTCCTGTGGCTGAGTGATTCCCCGACAGTTGGACTGTCTGGCGCGTCGCAGCGAAAGCGGGCGCTTCGAGCGCGGTCTCCTCCTTCGTGGTCAAGGTGCGTCAGGTATCGTGCCGCAATTGGTCGCGTTTGACTGCAGTCCGCACCGCCGTGGCCGGCGTCTTCCGGCTAAGCCTGCAGTTTTAGCGGCTGCGCGCGGTGTTGCAGCTGTTCATGAACGGATGCCCCGTCTTGCCTGACCTCGGCGATCGTCTGGTAAAACTTCGGCAGACCATTGCAGAAGGCGCTCGTTCAGCACCGTCCGCTCGCTCTCGTCGCGGCGCTCTGCTCCAGCCCCATCCGGCGCTTGTGAAGGATATGCCAATCAAGGCGCAGCCACACGCCGCGCATAAAACCGGGACCACATCACTGCACTGCAGCCATCCCTCGTGGCTGATGCTTTCAGCTCCATCGGTACACCGCTGCTGCCCGGCGTCGAGTATCATTGGTGTCAATCCCCGGCATCAGGCGGAGCGCATGCAGATCGTACGTGCCGCGCCTGCTATCCAGCGGCGCGTCTACGCTGGCGCACTAGAAGGGCGCCGCACTCTGTATAGTTAATGACGCGCTGATAGCTCATCATCTCGCAGGGCCAGCGACGTTGCCGCGTTCTGCCCTCAGTGGCAGCTGCGACAGCTAGTGCTTGCTACCCAGGGGCAGTGTAGTCACGGTACTCTCATGGCTGCGTTAGTGCACGTACGGCTACCATCTGCCAGAAGACCAGCCGACTACTCACTTCCCTCCGCGCGGGTGAACGACCAACCTTTTATCAGCGCCGAATCAGCGTCGACTGACACAAAATCAGTTTGTCTGGATCGCGAAGCCTGGCGCACTTTTCTTCCATGCCGCAGCACTACTCCGCATGCCTAGCCTGCCTGGCTCATTCAGTAAGAAGCGGGTATGCGTCCGGCTCTCGATAAAAGATGCTCAAACTAAGGCGCTCTAGCGGATCTCTTGCAAATAGACCAACAGGCCACTTTGCGACGATTGAGTACATTCGGGTCGCCAACAGCACATCAAGTGCGCGGTGCCTAAAGGTCAATACGTCGGGATGATGCGCGTACTTTCTTCGGTTCGTATTCGGGTGGTCAAAATCAATCAATATCAAAAAGCCGCCAGGTCGCATCACACGATTCGCCTCAGCTAGAGCTGACAGATAGTGGGTCTCCGGGAGCCACGGAAGAAACGCCCCTAATAACACGTAATCGAATTGCCGGTCTTCGTAAGGTAGCTTCTCTGCCGTCCCGACACACAACTGAAGGAAAGGGAAGCGCTGCTGCCCATCCTGTATCGCAGCGCTTGACGGATCGATTCCGTATCCATCGCAATTCAGCCGCGCACATAGCCTGTTCAAAAGAAAGCCATTGGCACATCCCACCTCAAGAGCGCGAGGCCTGCCATCAGGGGTTGCTACCTGCTGCTGGTGCTTTTCGAGCAGGTTCAAGGCCAGCTCAAGCGTTTCGAGCGTCTGATGGGCTTCCGCGCCGCTGTACTTGGACTCGTTGCGTTTGAAATAACGGTCGGCTTCGCCCGCTAGAAAAACCTGAGATTGAGCGGAGATATGCGTGGACTGCTGTGCTGTCATCAGCATTGAGTCTCTCTATTACTCACAAACAGGTAAGCCGTCATCACAAGGACCCAAGACCCTCGTTGGAGCATTGCTGACGGAGCGCCCGTGATCTTACTGCTCTTTTGAGGATTGTCGAGCGACATGATTGACCACAGCCGATACGCAGCCGTTGACGGTGTAGGTCAGAAACCCGTTGGCCGTGGCTAGCCAAGCGAGCGATTCAGCTGTCGGTTGAACCGCGCTTGCATAAACCCAAACGGCATATCCGGCTACCGACAGCACGGTTGCCGCGACCTGAGCGGCCATCCACCGACCTTCTCGGCGCGTAACGACTAGAAAGGTGGGCCAGAAATCTGCCGCCCTCAACGCCGCAGCCAGAAAGAGCGGCAGCATCAGCGAGGTCGAACTCGCGTACTGCGGCACCCAGCGTTGCGTCAGCCAGCCGGCCACCCACGCGCTTGGCAGCGCAAGTGCGACGCACACCGCCAACATCGATAACGATACAGCCGCAGCCGCCTGGAAGACCCTGCCGGACGAGCCGCTTGCGTTTCGTTGCGCGAGCAGTGGCTGCAGGCCAGAGTTAAAAAGGCTTTGAATGGTTTGCGCGGCGATCAGGACGATCCACGCAAATGCGTAGGCGCCAAAGTCCTCACTTTTCAGGATCTCGGCCGCGATCCAGCGGTCAAGATTCATGGAAACAAATAGCACCCCGGAGCCCAACAGTAGCGTCAGTGCCGCGCGCCAGGGCAAGTTGCGACCGTCGGCCAGAATCCGCCGCATGAGGCAACGGACGCTCGGCTTTATTTGAGCGCGCGCCAACGCGGCGTTCGTCAAAATCGTGACTAGCGCCAGTGTCCCGACCGTTTCAGTAAGCGCAATACCTCGTGCGCCCAAGCCGAAGGCAGCTGCCACAATACCGCCGATCGCGATACACGCCGCTCTTCCGGCCATTTCTATCGCGTAGCGCTTCATCGCGAGGCGGCTTCGGCTTTCGCTCGCCGCGATCAGAAACAACAGCTGCGCCCATCCATGCAGGACACCGATGATGTAATCGGCGCCATGCAGGCCTAAGACCGACACGCCGCCTGCAGGCAGGAGGAGCGAGGCCGCTGCAACTGCCGTCGTGACCGCAGACGCGTCGACGAGCTGCTGCAATCCACGCCGCGTACGCCCTCGCGCAAACAGGGCTGGTACCTCGCGACTCGCAATAGCCTGCATCCCGAGGCTACCGATCATTCCCAAAAGCGTCGATACGAGCAGCATCTTGCTGAGCACGCCGAACTGCCCGACGTCGATCAACGCCGCGTACACGACCAGTTTGCCGAACGAGATCGCTGCCGCCAGCGCAAGCAGGGGCATATAGGCGAAATGCGCGACACCCCGAATCAAGGTCGCTCGCAGCTTCATTGATCGCCCTTCGGAAACACCTCCCGCAGGGCATCGATCCACCGCAGCGCCGGGCGGCGCCGCACCTGGATCTCGGCACGGGCGGGGGGCTGGTCCGGCACATGCAGGGCTTCCCAATCGCGGGCCGCAACGCATGCCACCACCACATCCTCACCGATGCTGCTTTCAGCGACAGAGTCATCGTCCGGCTCGATCAGGCCGGAAACGAGCATCCGCTCGATACGGGTCGGATCGGCACCGTCGAAGTACCGGTAACGGGTTGTCGTCAGCGCCTTTACGTAGTCGACGTACTGACTGAAACGATAGATATGTGTGTAGCCATACCGCAGGGCGGCGCGGATGCGGTCGGTCGGTGTCGCGTCCAACGTGGGGCGGATTTCAGCGAGATCAGCAGGCGACAAAACTGTCGCAGCAACACCGGCCATCTGGTACGTTGACGGGGTCAATGAAATAACCGGTTTGCCCAATGCAGTTGCCTCGAACGCCGCGCTGCCGCCGGTGACAATCACGATGTCAGCCTGATCCATCAAGTCGAACGTGCTTGCGCGGTCACGGCTAGGGATGACGTGGACGCCCCGCCGGCGCGCCCATTCGCCGTAATAGCGTTCCGACAGTTCGCCGGTTCGCTGGCCGATCCGCTCGCTCCAATTCGGGTGGCAGCGGAGAACGGCCTGCCGAAGATCTGCCCCCAGCGTTGCGAGTACAGCATCCAGCCCGTCGGTCAGTTCGCCCCAGCCGTGATGCCAGTGGGGGTGTCCATCGACTTCGTTCCGGCTGCTCGGCAGCATCAACACGCGCGGAGAATCTCCTCGCCGCGGGGTCGGCCAGTTTGCCGCCTCCGCGCGCTTGTTGTAAGCGCGCCATTCGGTATCGTTGCGGCGCAAGAAGCGTGCCGCAAGATGCCGCGCAACTCGCCGTGCCTGACGCTCCGACAGAGGCACGTCACGATAGCGAGCGTTAAGACGATCCAGTTGCGTGAGGTCTAGGCAGTTATCATTAATCGCGAACTGAAGCCCATCTCCAAACCACGTGCGTTCGACCGTGATGTAGGGAATCCCTGCATCGGCCGCCGCCTCGGTGACGGCACGGTTGGCCTCAAACCGGCCGTTGAAGCATACGAGGCCGTCGAGCCGCTCGCGTTCGATCCAAGCAAGCGCCCCTTCATACGCCCGCGCCGCCGCACCAGCCAAGGCGTCCTGTAACGACTGAAACTCCTTCGACTGCCATTGCTCGCGCGGCTCGGTACGCAGCACCGTGCAGGTGCTTGAGAAGGCGAAGGCGCGCGCCCGCTCCGCTGCGAGTGCCACCCCTGCCCGCGGCAGCGCGGAGACATCACCGGCCGCGAACGATCGAACACCACCTGCGATGCACTTAGGGCACTCACAAAGCTTGGAGGTACCTTTTAGCGCCCTCGCGTAGCAATGCGGCAGCTGCGCATCGCAGGTCAAGTAACGGACCTCATGCCCGGCCTGCCGCGCGAGCCACGCAAGATAGGCGTTGTGCTCGACATGCGGGCGAAAAGAATAAATCGACACAAAGCCGAGCCGCATCGGCGGCCTCAGGCCGACAGCAACTGCCGGAAGTAAGAAACAGTTTCTTTTAGACCATCTTCCAGCGAAACCCTCGGTTCCCAGCCGAGCTTCGTTTTGGCCAGCGTGATGTCCGGGCGGCGTTGCTTCGGATCGTCTGGCGGCAGGGGCT
>JANWXR010000092.1 GCA_025057205.1 Anaerolineales bacterium
AACGACTGGAACGACGACATTGCGCCCGCAGCTGCGCTGGGCATAGCGACCTGGTGGCTTGCGCCCGCCGGCACTGCGCCGCCTTCCGCACACCGGCATCTGGTCGGTATAGGCGAGCTGAGCGACTTCTGGGCCTGGGCGCAGACCGAGCTGGCGACCTTCACCCCACCCGAGTCGCCGCCCGCGCGCATCCCCTACCGGCTGGCCGGCAACCTCGCCTGCCTGCTCGGCGAGCTTTCAACGATATCGCCTACTCAGTGGAAAGTGCGCCCCGCCCCCGAGGAGTGGTCACTGACGGAGATTGTCTGTCACTTCCGCGATGTGGAGGCTGAGGTCAATCTGCCGCGCGCGCGCCTGATCCTCGAAACGGACGACCCCTTCCTAAGCGGCGCCATCACCGACCCGTGGGCCGTGGAGCGCAACTATCAGGCACAGGACGGGCCGCAGGCGCTGCGCGATTTTTCCGCTGCTCGCCGGTCACTCATTCAACTGCTCAAAGCGCAGCCCGAGCCCGTTTGGTTGCGCACTGCCCGCCACGCCATCCTCGGCCCTACCACCCTCGCCGAGCTGCTCACCATCGCCCTCGACCACGACCGGCTGCATCTGGAGCAGGTGCGCGCCACGCTCAAGAAGGTGCGGAACCACTAAAACGCTGAGCACGCTGAAGGCACTGAAAGATTTCTGAACACTCCCGGCTTCAGTGTCTTTAGTCCCCTCGGTGCTCCCAGTGATTCAACAGCCACATAACCACTGAGCGCACGAAAAGACGCTGAGGACACTGAGACCATGTGCTCAGTGCCCTCAGCCTACTCCATGCCCTCAGTGATGCAGCTAGCTACCCTTCAGGAACTCGTCCAGCGCGCTCTTGCTGATCCGATAGGCCGCGCCGATCTTGCGCGCCTTGAGCTGGCCCTCGTTGATGAGCGTCATCACATCTTCTTCGGAGACCTGCAGGTAGGCCGCCGCCTGCGCCGGGGACATCACCTCCGGCACGCCGGCGGCGGCTGCGGCGCCGGCCCCGGCCGCTGCGCCCGCCGCGACGGCGCCTGCCGGCTGAGCGAACTGCCCGCCCTGCGCTACGTTCAGCGCGCCCTGCTGCAACGCCGAGGTCAGCACGTTGCCGATGCCCAGCCCCGCGCCGATGCCGGCCGTCAGGCCCGCGCCGCCAGAGGGATTTTTGGCCGCCTCACGCATGGCGTCCGCCGCTTGCAGCTGAGTGTAGGTCGCCATATCCAGCATGCCCATTGCACGCAGTTGCTCTGCGCCACGCTCATCCGGCTTGATGCTCTGCACGTAAATCTGCTTGAGCGTTACGCCGATGGCCTTGAAATCCTCCTGCGCTTTGGCGCGCACACCCGCGCCCAGCTCTTCGGTCAGGGCGATAATGTCCAGAACGCTCTTTCCGCCTTTCACTGCCATCTCGGCAATTAGGTCCTGCAATTTGCTCAGGATGATGGAGCGAAAGCGGTTCTGAATGTCGTTGGTGGTGAAGGCGCCGCGCGCGCCGACCAATTGAGCCACGAATTGCTGTGGGTTGGTGATTTGGAATGCGTAGGTGCCGAAGGCCTGCAACAGCGCCACGCCCAAACCCATGCCGGGGTTCTTCACCAAGATGGGCTGCGGCGTGCCCCAACCCATATCGGTGAACTCTTTCGTGTTGACGAAGACCACGTCAGCAGCAAACGGCGAGCGCTCGTTGAACAGCTTGCCAATCAGGTCAATCAGGTAGGGAATGTTGGCGGTGGTGATGGTATGCTGGCCGGGACCGAACACGTCCAGCGCTTTACCATCGCGGAAGAAGACCGCTGCCTGACCCTCGTACACGCGCACCTGTGAGCCAATGCGGAAGTTGCCGTTGCCGCCCTCGGGCAGCCGACGCACGATCTCCTGCGGCCCCATGTTAGGATAATCAACGATATCGAGGATGCGGCCGGAAGGATTCTTGAGCATGGAAGGTCTCCTCTGTTACGCAATACACAATATGAGTACACTGAAAAAGGTCATGATTGAAACATGGTGTTTTTTCAGTGGACTCACAATATGTGTACGTATTCCGGTATTTTGTGTTGCGTATCTCGCAAACCGTAGCGCGTCGTCAATCTGCCGTCAGCACTTCGCTGCGGCGCTCAAAGGTGGTGTTGCACTCGGCCACCAGTGCAGAGAGCTTGCGGATGGCAGCCGGGATGCCTTCGTTATTGTTGATGGCCGCCTCGACCGCGTCCACCGCTTGGGCTACGCGGGGAGCGTTCTCCAGCAAGGCGTTATCGAACGCATAGAGCTTGGCCAGTTCCCTCTCCTTGACCTTGATTGCCGAGAAAAACCCGGCATAGCCGCGCGCCGCCGTCTTCACCGTGTCCACGAAGCGCTGCAGCCGCGTCACCACCTCCTGCAAGTCATCCACATATTCCACATTGCCGTTGGTAATGAGCTGCGTTTGCAGCACAGACAGCCGATCGAGCTGTTCGGTGTAGCGCGCGGCGATAGCGTCGCGCAACAGCTTGTCGGCCTCGCGACGCTTTTCCTTCTCCATGTAGCCTTTGAAGCCGGGAATGGCGTTTACCAGCTTCTCCAGCCCACCTTGTGCATCCGTAATTTTCTGGAACAGATCGCTCATTGGTCAGGTCTCCTTGAAGGACGATTTCTCCGAGTAGGCCCAGGCAATTGTACAACGTTCCTTTGATTCCTGCCGATTGCAGGGGAAAGGCTCGCCGACGATTGGCCGGCGCTGCCCTCTTCCACGCAGACATCGAGACGGGGTTGCAAGGTCGCCGGGTATAATCGTCCCCGGTGCTACCATCTGCCACCCGCCATCTACCATCTGCAACCCACCATCCCATGCCGGCTTCCGACCAAGGCGTTGCCAAATCCAAGGATCGCTACCATCTCGTCCCACGCGTGCTGTGTTTCGTAAGACACGGCGAGGATGTGCTACTGCTCAAGGGAGCGCCCACCAAAAGAATCTGGCCTAACCGCTACAACGGGCTGGGTGGCCATGTGGAACGGCGTGAGGGCGCTGCTGCCGCCGCCCGCCGCGAAATCCGCGAGGAGGCCGGGCTAGAGGTCTGCAATCTGCGTCTGCGCGGCGTCATCACCATTGACACCGGCGAAGCCGCCGGCATCGGCCTCTACGTCTTCACCGCCGAGGCCCTCAGCCGCGAAACCATGCCTTCTGTTGAGGGCAAATTGGAATGGGTGCCGATAACGCGCGCCACCGAACTTGATTTGGTGGAGGATTTATTTACCCTGCTGCCTCGCGTCCTGGCACAACCAGACGGCGCCCCGCCCTTCAGCGCTACCTACCACTACGATGAACAAGACCGGCTGGTCATCACGTTCGATGATGCATGACGCGGTGGAGACGCGCTGCAATGAGACGCGCCTCAGCGTAGAGACGCGCTGCAATGAGACGCGCCGCGGCGTAGAGACGCGCTGCAATGAGACGCGCCGCAATGAGACGCGCCGCAAATGAGACGCGCCACGGCGCGTCTCTACTGGCATTGTGTGCCTTTGGGCTGGCGGCCTGCACGTCGGCCACCTTCGCCGACCCCGAGCCGCTGCCTACGTTGGTTGCCACCCTGCCCGACTTGGGCACGCCGCGCTTCGTCTTCCCAACTCTGCCGCCGGAGTGGACGCCCACGCCGTATCTCTCGCCGACGCCGACCAACACGCGCCTGCCCTCTCCTACGCCGACCCATACGCGCACGCCGCTGCCCAGCTGGACGCCCAAGCCCAAGCCCACCCTCACCTTCACGCCGCCGCCCGGCAACGTCACCATCATCGGCTACTCGCTCGGCGGGCGCCCGCTGGAGGTCTACACCTTCGGCAACGGGCCGGTAGAGAAGCTCATCATCGCCGGCATTCACGGCGGCTATGAGTGGAATACCGTCAAGCTGGCCGACGAACTGATCACCTACCTAAATGCCAACCCTGCCTTCATCCCGCCGGAGGTGACGCTGTACATCGTGCGTGTGGTAAATCCCGATGGTTACGCCCGCGCGCGCGGTGTGGACGGGCAGATGAACGACCGCGGCGTAGACCTCAACCGCAACTGGCCCTCTAACTGGATGCCGGACTGGCCGCGCTCCGGCTGCTGGACGTACCGGCCCGTGACCGGCGGCGCCTATCCACTCAGCGAGCCGGAGACTCGCGCGCTGGCCGACTTCATCCTGCAACACAACTTCGAGGCCAGCATCAGCTATCATAGCGCTGCGCTCGGCATCTTCGCCGGCGGCTACGCTGACGACCGCCCCTCCCTGCGCCTGGCCGAGGCGCTGGCTGCCGTCACCACCTATCCGTTCCCTCCCATAGACACCGGCTGCTACTACACCGGCCAGTTCTCCGATTGGGCCGCCGACCAGGGCATCGCTGCCGTGGACGTGGAGCTGACCAATCACCGCGACACCGACTTCGAGATGAATCTGCGGCTGCTCGAAGTGTTTCTGCGGTGGAGACGGTGACCATCCGCCGTCCTCTGTCACCAATCCCCTCTGGCCGGTGTTCTCTCTGTGAATGACCGTCTATGAACGAGCCTAAGAACTGCCACAGAGGCAGGCCCTTTTTGACCCCTCGGGGTTTTGCGGGGGAGTGCTCTGAGCCTGTCGAAGAGACGCTTACCGTAACTAGAACCGTAGAGCCGTAATTTTTTCCTTGAGGGCTGCTCAGGTCGTTACTGCGGTGGACTTGGAGTCAAAGACGCAGACGCGGTTTCGGCCCTCACGTTTGGCGCGCAGCAGGGCCTCGTCCGCCTGATGCACGAGCAGGTCGAGCGTGTACGCTTTGCCCGGCTCGAAGGTACTGGTGGCCACGCCCAGGCTGGCCTGAACACTGATGGCGCCTCCATTGGGCAGGGGCACGCGCGTTTCCTGGATGCTGACCCGCAATCGCTCGGCCACCAGCGCGGCCTCCTGGCTGTCGGTCGCAGGCAGGACGAGCAGGAACTCTTCGCCGCCCCAGCGCCCGGCCCAGTCATAGGGGCGTTTGTTCTGCGCCAGCGTGGTCGCCACCGCATGCAGCGCCTTATCGCCCAGCAGGTGGCCGTGCTGGTCGTTGACTTGCTTGAAGTGATCAATATCCAGCATGACGAAGCTAAGCGGCTTGCGATCGCGCTGAGCGCGGTTCAGTTCGGCCTCAGCGTGCGTGTACAGGGCGCGGCGATTGAGCAGGCCGGTCACGGGGTCGTGCGTAGCCAACTCTTCCATGCGGGCCAACGCCTGGCTGAGGTTCGTCTCCAGGTTGAGGATGCGTTCGCCGATGGAGATGCGGGCACGCAGTTCGCCGGTGTTGAAGGGCTTGGTCAGATAATCGTCGGCGCCAGCCTCCAGGCCGAAGATCACATCGCTTTTGCCCTCCTTCGCCGTGAGCATGATGATGTAAGTGTAATGGGGGAATGAGGCGCCGCGCACCCGGCGGATTAGCTCCGGCCCGTCCATCACCGGCATCATCCAGTCGGTGATAATCAGGCGGGTGTGCTCCTTCTGCCACATTTCCCAAGCGACCCGCCCATCTTCGGCCAGCGCCACCTCGTAGCCTGCACGCGAAAGATACGTCTGCAGAATCTGACGCAGCACCGGATCATCGTCTACAATCAGAATCTTCATTTGCTAACCTTTCGCCTAACGACGCAGCGAGACCACCGACTTGCGGCATCACTATTCGTGGCAACCTCCAAAACGAATCATAACAGGTTTAAGTTGAATTGCCACGTACCAATCCTCGGCTTGGTTCAAAGTTTCTAACGAACCGGCTTTCGGGCATTATAGCCTCCCTGCCGGCTTGTTGCTTGGACGAGTTAACCCCCGTCCGGCGCGCAGGGCTAGCAACCTTAGTAGGATGTTAGGATGTCATTGACCCTTGACTTATGCGCAACTCCCGGTAGCATCTGCCCGCCATCGATTAAGATGTTCCCCAATCCATTCTAAGAACCCGGAGGCTTGAAACGACTCATGGAAATTCCTATGTTGCTGTGGCTCGCCCCGCTCGGCGCCATCGTGGCGCTGGGCATGGCCTTTTTCTTTCATCGCACGGTGATGGGCCGCCCTGAAGGCACACCGCGTATGGTCGAGATTGCGCAAGCGGTGCGCGAAGGCGCGATGGCTTATCTAAACCGCCAGTACCGCGTGGTCGGTGTGGTGTTCGCCGTGCTCTTCGTTATCTTCCTAATCCTGGCACTGTTCCGTCTGCAAAGCATCTATGTGCCGTTTGCTTTTGTCATCGGCGGGCTGTTCTCGGCGGTTACCGGTTATATCGGCATGCGCACGGCCACCTCGGCCAGCGCACGCACGGCCAACGCCGCCCGCACCAGCCTCAACGAGGGGTTGCAGGTGGCCTTCCGCGCCGGTGCAGTGATGGGCTTGTCGGTCGTCGGGCTGGCGCTGCTCAACATCACCCTCGTCTTCTCCTTCCTGTACTTCGTCATTCCACCCTCCGTTTGGGGACAGGATGACCCGCTGACGCAAATCACGGCCATCGTCCTGGCGGGCGGCTTCGGCGCGAGCACGATGGCCCTGTTCGCGCGCGTCGGCGGCGGCATCTACACCAAAGCGGCGGACGTGGGCGCAGACCTGGTGGGCAAGGTCGAGGCGAATATCCCCGAGGACGACCCGCGCAACCCGGCGGTGATCGCCGACAACGTGGGTGATAACGTTGGCGATGTGGCCGGCATGGGTGCTGACCTATACGAGTCGTACTCCGGCTCAATCGTCGCCGCGATGGCGCTGGGCGTCTCGGCAGCAGCCGCGCAGGGGCTGGCCGCACAGCTCAGCTATATGGCGCTGCCGCTGGCCGTGGCCGGGCTAGGCGCGATTCTTGCCGTCGTCGGGATGTTCTTCGTCCGCACCCGCGAGGGCGCGACGATGGGCCAGATCATCCGCGCCCTGGACACGGGCATCTACGTGGCAGCGGCAGGCATCGCCGTGCTCTCGCTGCCGCTGGTCCTCCTGCTCGGCCTGGAGAACCCCTGGGGACTGTGGGCTACCATCCTCATCGGCCTAGTAGTCGGAATCCTTATCGGTCGCTCGACCGAGTATTTCACTTCCGGTGACCATAAGCCGACGCAGAGCATAGCGCATCAAGGACAGAGCGGGCCGGCCACGGTCATCATCCAGGGCCTGGCCGTGGGCATGGAGTCCACCCTGATTCCGGTGCTGGTGATCGGCATCGGTATCCTATTGAGCTTCTCGGTGGCGGGTGGTCTGACGAACACGCTGCTCGGCCTGTATGGCGTGGCGCTGTCGGCGGTGGGTATGTTGAGCACGCTCGGCATCACCCTGGCGACTGACGCCTACGGCCCTATCGCCGATAACGCCGGCGGCAACGCCGAGATGTCCGGCCTGCCCAAGGAAGTACGTGAGCGCACCGACACGCTGGACGCGGTCGGTAACACTACGGCGGCCATCGGCAAGGGCTTTGCCATCGGCAGCGCGGCGCTCACGGCGCTGGCCCTGTTGGCCGCATACGTGGACCAGATTCACTTCAGCCTGTCGCACATGCTGGGCATCCGTGAACTGGATATTAACGGGACGGCAGTCCCGATTACGCAGATCAGCATCCGTGAGCTGGTAGCCTACTACGATCTGAC
>JANWXR010000093.1 GCA_025057205.1 Anaerolineales bacterium
CAATGTGCTCCTGGATTTATTTCACTCTCTCCACCCAGACGCCATGCCTCACCCGATGTCCATCGCCGAGTTCGCTCCCTAAAACTAGCACCAAAGGCTATTACCGAAACGTCCGCTTGACCCAGGACGGCAATTGGTGCGGTTATATCAAACTCGAACTGCTCAAAGGCGACACAACACTCAATCCCTTTGCTCTCAGGTCAAAACTGTATTTGCGCGCTATCCAATCCGCTCTTGTTACCCTGCGGGAACTCAAGCCCGCTCAACCAGCTGCGTAAGGTGAGTTTGGAAGTTTCAGGGAGTATAGGAGCGATGGGGCGGAACGTCAACCCGTGTGGCAAGCCGCAAGCCGACGCACGCTGCCGTGTCAGTTGGTTGGGGCGATGCTCTGTGAGGCGCTCGTCAGTTCGACGGTGAGGATCTCGGCGTCACGGGCGGGCAGGTCGAGTTCAAAGCGCAGGCCCAGGTCTATACTCAGGAAGTTGGGGCGATGGGTGACCTCGGCGACTGGGCGCGAAATCTTCAGGCGGACCTCGGCGCCGGTGCGGGTGTTGATGACGTGGGGCGCATCGGCCTCGGCGTGGACATCGAGCACGGTGCGTCCGCCGACGAGCACGGCAGCGTAATCGGGGCTTAGCTCGTTCGTCAGTTGCCAGCCCAGGCGTCGCCGCCGGCCTGAAAGGTTCTGTACCGTGTACTGCGCGCGGATTCCACCGGTGAACAGGCTGATGCGCTTCTCGATTTTCAGGCCCGGCAGCAGGGCGTTCAGGTAACTGATGATGTCCTCGCCTTCGAAGCGATAATCGAGGAAACGGTCGGCGGGCTGCTCGTCGCCGCCATCGAGAGCCAGCCAGTCGTTGAGCGCGCCGGTGTGTGTACGCGCCGGCCAATGCAGGCCGTCGAGCGAGTTCGGGGCGGTGTACACCGTCAACTCATCCGGCTCGCGGGCAAACAGTTCCGGCGTCAGATAGCGGCCCAGGCGGGTGAGCGCGGCCTCCTTCTGCTTCTGCTCCCTCCATGCCTTTAGGTCGGCGTCGAAGGTCTCCGGCATCCAGCGGCGATTGATGGCCACGATTTTGGGATGCTCGGACGTGCCTCCTGTGTACGCCGCCGACGGCACAGCGAGCGGGTTGCCTACCCACTGCCGCCCGCGGTGCAGGTCGAACCAGCCGAGCAAGCGCCCGCCATACGCAGTGAAGACGGCCAGCTGGTGGCCATCGCAGAGGATTTGCTCATCGGCGCCGTCACCGTTCAGGTCCTCGATCCAGCGGCGGGCCTGCGGGTTCTCGGCCAGCTCGGCCAGCCGCGAGTAGAGAAAGGTGAGCCGGACGTTCTCCCAGCCCCAGTAACCGCGCCCACCCACGCCAATGCAGCCGAACTCGTACTGGTGGCTGCAATAAGTCTCGATGGCCTGACGGTAGAAGGCATCGGCGGCGGTCTGCGGCACGGCCATAAAGCCGCGCCTGCGCGCGGCCTCCACTTGAGCCAGGTTGGAGCGCACTATGGCATAGAGCTTGCGGAAGTAGCCCACTTTCGGTGAACGTTCGATGAAATCGAACCAGTCGCGATAGCCGTTCTCATGATACGGTGCATCGGGGATGAGCAGGGAGCGGTTCATCCAGCGAGCGGCGCCGTCGGGCAGGGTCTCTACTGTCTGCCTAGGCTGCACGGTGGAGAGGTGGGTTAGCGTGTAACCGCGTTCGACCATCTCGGCCAGGAGCTTTTCGAGGTGCGCCCAGCTGGCCTGCGGCAGATAGCCGGCCTCCCACGGCCACAGGCCCATCGCCTCGGCGTCCTCGGCGTAGGCCAGCAGGAAGTGCTTCGCGCCCTTACGCTCGGCGAACGAGTCGAGGTAGTCGAAGAGCTGCGCGCGGCGACCGAACCAGGCAGCGTAATTGAAGCGCTCACGGAGGATCGGGTCGTCGTAAACGACGGTGAGCGAGTGCCCCTCGAAACTGGTGGAGATGGGCACGGGCTGCGTGACGCCTGCGCCGTGCAGGATGTGGTCTTCAACAAGGGTGACGCGGTAGCCGCCCTCGGCGATGACCTTCACCAGCGACTGCCGCCAGCAGCGCTCCGAGTTCCAGAACACCGTAGGCTCGACGTCGAACAGCTCTTTGAGCACGGCGCGGTGCACGGCGATTTGCTGCGCGTTGTCCCAGTCGTGGCAGACGTAGGGCACGTTCTGCGCGTAGGTGCTACCCAGCAGTTCAAACTGGCCGTCGGCCAGGCCGGCGCGCACGATGTTCAGCGTTTCCGGGTCAATCCAGTTGAGGGCGCGCAGCAGTGTGCCGGAGAGGTGCAAGTTGAATTTGAGCTGCGGAAAGGCACGCAGCACGTTGAGCAGGCCGCGATAGCAGGTGCGATTGGCAATCTCCGCGAATTCCGAGGTGTGTTGATTGAAATGAAAGACCAGCGCAAGCGATAACGCCATGCGCGCGATTATAGAGGCTCGCGCAGGCAAACGCCAAGAGCATCGCGGCTAAGCTGAATGTTCTCTCGTAACCGCTCAGGCCGTAACGGTCAGTAGATTGAAGAGAATCCACAGATGTCACAGATGGCCACAGATTTTTTTCCTGCAAGAGTCTGCGCGATCTGTTTGGATGGATGGCGCGGATGAGCGCAATGCAAAAGGCTGTTTCGCCACCGAGATTGAAGAGAGTCCACAGATGTCACAGATGGCCACAGATTTTTCCCCCAAGAGTCTGTGCAATCTGTTTGCATGCTCTCGCGGATGTTTCCGGCATAGCCCAACCCCCTCCGTGTCCATCCGTGTTATCCGTGTACTTACTCTTATCAAAGTCGGAGGAGCCCTCATCCACAAGTTGCGAAAGCGCCCTTCGCGAAAAGCTATCTCTGCCGTCGCGCAATCAGGTAAATGACCAGTAGCGCACCGACGAAGACCAGCACCATGCCCTCCGGCGAGGGCAGCGCCGTGATGGGCACGGACTCAACAGAGGGCGAGGCCGTCGTAGCGGTCGGGCGCGCAGTGGCTGCCGGAGCCGGAGACGGCATAGGCGTGACGGTGGGTAATGGTATCAGGGTGGCCGTCGGCTGAACGGGGACGGCGGTGGATGTCGCCGCCGGAGTGGCGGACGGCTCAGTTGCGGTCTGGGCCAATACGAAGACCGCGGCGGTGCGGCCCGGCACGGTGAAGTTGCCGCCGGCGCTGTCGTAGGTCGAGGTTCTTACCACGGGGTCGGCGGACTCTGCGAGGAGCGGGTGTAGTTGCAGCGCCAGGCCGCGCAGGCTTGCCTCGGCGAAGGTCACGGCTTCGGCATTGGCGTTGAGCAGGACCACAATCAGCTCGTGCTTTGGGTCAATGTCTCCGCCTTGGCGGTCGTCCAGCGTCATCACAATCAGGCCGGGGATTTGTTCCGGCCCGGTGTTGAGGAAGCGCAGGCGGGCCTGAATCTCGTCGGCGGTTCGCAGGCGGAAGAGCGGGGAACTGCGCCGGATTTGCAGCGCTTCCAAAAAGTGCCGACGCGCAGCCTCGATGTCGGCGGGCGCGGCGCGTAAGTTCGGGTTGGCCAGCAGCGGGCGCATCAAGTCCCAGCGCTCGCGGCCCTCGCTTGGCAGGCCCACCGCCCAGTTGTTGGTCTGGTAGGTGAAGTCCAGCCGGTTGAACCAGTCGCCGGAGTTGTAGGAGTTGCGGTCGAGCGATTTGGAGCGCAGCAGGTCGTCGCCGGCGTGGAAGAACGGTACGCCCTGACTGAAGAGCACCAGGCTCAGGCCGAGATTGTTCATGCGCACGCGATCGGCCACCGTGGCGGAGAGGGGCGCCTTCCACTGAATAGTGTCCCAGAGCGTCTCGTTGTCGTGCGCCGAGATGTAGACGATGTTCTCCTGCGGGTCGAGCGTGTAGCCGGCGGGCGAGCCGTTGTAGTCCACCTCGCGGCCAAGCACGATGCGGCCGTTCGCTCCGGTGAAGGTGTAGTTGCGCAGGTTGCCGGCCAGGCCGAGTCGCAGCCAGTCCATGTAGTTGAGCAGCTTGCGGCGTTCGGCCTCCGGCCCGCCCTGGTCATAGCCGCTGGGTGCCGTGAACAGGCCGGTGAGGAAGCCCTGCTCGCGCGGGTCACCGAACGGCCCGCCGCCGCGCGCAGCGTCGCGCAGTCGGTCGTTGAACACGCCGATTCCGGTCCCGCCGATGTTGAGCTGCGTGGCGTTCTGGCCACGCTTGTTGTCGGCCACCTCGCCGAAGTTCCAGCCCTCGCCATAGACGTAGATGCTGCGGCCATCCACGCCGTGCTCCGCCGGTGTGAGGGCGTCGAGGGCGGCGCGCACCGCTACCATGTTGCGCAACATGTGGTGGCCCATCAGGTCGAAGCGGAAGCCGTCCACTTTGTAGGCCGTGGCCCACGTCCGCACCGAGTCCACCATCAGCTTTTCCATCATGACGTGTTCGCTGGCCGTGTTCTCGCAGCAGGTACTGCGCTCGATGAGGCCGTCGGCGCTCAGGCGATGGTAGTAGCCGGGGACGATCCGGTCGAGCACGGATTTCTCGCTCTGGCCGCTGGCGTTGGTGTGGTTATAGACCACGTCCAGCACTACGCGCAGGCCGGCGGCGTTGAGGGCCTGCACCATCTCGCGAAACTCGCGGATGCGCGCCGGGCCGTCGGGGTCGGTGGCGTAGGAGCCTTCCGGGACGGTGAAGTGGTAAGGGTCGTAGCCCCAGTTGAAGCCGTCCTCGTCGCGCAGCGCCTGAATGGCGGCCTGCTGCCGGTCGGAGTCGCCGGGGAACTTCGCCAGCTCCGCCGGGTCGGGCGCCCGCCACGTCTGTTTATCTTCGTTGATGCTGGCGATGTCGAAGGCAGGCAGGAGGTGGATGTGCGTCAGCCCGGCCTCGGCCAGCGCGCGCAGATGGCGCATGCCGTTCGAGTCGGCGAGGGTGAAGGCCCGGAAGGTTCCGCGCAGCTCTTCGGGGACGCTGGGATCGTTCACGCTGAAATCGCGCACGTGCAGTTCGTAAATGACGATGTCCTCCGGCGCGGCCAGCGGCGGTTTGGCCAGCGCGTCCCAGCCCTCCGGCTTGAGTGCCGGGTCGTCGAGGTTCACAATCTGGCTGCGTTTGCTGTTCAGGGACAGGCTGAAGGAGTAGGGATCGGTGACCAGGTTCTTCTCCACCCGGCCTGTGGACGGCACATAGACTTCGACCTCGTAAAGGTAATACTTGCCCGTCCAGTCCGGCGCGCCGGCCACGCTCCACACGCCGGTGGCCGGGTTGAAGGTCATGGGCACGGCGGTGTCGGTCGTGGTGCGCGAGTCGGCGAACAGGCGCAGGGTGACGTTGCGGGCGGTGGGCGCCCAGACGTGCAGCGTCGGCGTGTTGCCCACATAGACCACGCCGAGCGGTCCGTTGTAGGTGTAGAGCTGGTCAATCACGCCGGGCGTCTGCACGCCGGTGGCGTCCAGCAGGCGGCCATCGGCGCTCACCACCGCCACGGCCAGCTGGCCGCGCAGGAGTTCGGGCACTTTGCCGAGGTCGCCTGGAGACAGCTTGAGGGGGAAGTAGCCGGAGGCCAGATGCGGGAAGCGCGGCAGCAGGTCGGCAGTGAGGCCGCCGAAGCTGAACTGCAACTCGAGGTACTCGCCGCCGGTCAGGCCTTCGGGCGTAATCGCCAGCCCGCCCGTCGGGCTGTGGTACAGGCGGAAGGTCGTGCCCGCCTCCGGCGCTTTGCCCGGCCACATGAGCGTATCGCGCTTGACCCAATAGACTCGGGACTTGCTCAGGTCGCCGCGGGGCGCGCCGGTGGTGCTGACGATGAGGGCATTGCGCGCCGAGTCGAATCCGAAGTAGATTTCGTCGCCGTCGGCCTTGACGGTGAAGGCTTCAGGGCCGCCATAGACTTCATCGAGCGATTCGTTCAGCGCGGCCTGCACGCGATACTCGCCGGCCCTGAGCGCGCGCGTGGTGAAGGTGTACAGGCCGTCGCCGTCCGGGTCTTGCAGCCAGGAGCGCAAACAGCCCGGATCGTTGTTCTTGGCGCAGCCGAGCTGAGTCTGAAAATCGCCGATGGCGACGACGATGCGGCTGTTGAAGTTCTCGGTCACCCATTTGGTCTTGTAGTCGAAGTAGAACTTGACTTCGGTGGGCCGGTTCACTACCAGCGGGATGTCGGCGCCGCCGGGCTGAGCGCCGCGGCCATAGTTCTCCGCCCAGCTGCCGTTGAGGGCGACCTTGTAGCGTGGCCCTTTCGCGTCCTGGTCGTTGCCGGGCTGGATGAGGAAGGTTCCCTGCCAGACATCGTCCTCGGCGTCATAGGTCAGGGCGGTGAGGTCGCACTCCGGTTGCCAGTCGCCGGAGCAGCCCAGTTCGCTCTGATGGGTGCCGGGGATGACGACCTTGTCCGGCTGAGGCAGGGCCGCAGGCGCGCCGCCTTCGCCGCCGGTAACGCTATCCGTGACGAGGTGGGTCTTATGGTCGTAGGTGAAGGTGACGACGGTATCCTGCGTCAGCACCAGCCGGATGTTGGGTCCGTCGCGCAGGCCGCCCAGCCCGTAGTTCTCGGCCCAGCTGCCGTTGAGGGCCACTTTGTATTCGTACGTGCCTGCGGGCAGGGCGAAGGAGCCGATCCACAAATCCTTACCGGCGTCGTAGGTCAGCGCCGTTTTCAGACAGTTCGGTTGCCAGTCGCCGGGGCATCCCAGCTTCGATTGGATTGTGCCCGGGATGACGACCGTCTCCGGTTGAGGGGTGTCAGCGGCGCGGGCCGGGGTGAGCGGCGCGAAGGTTGCCAGCAGGATGAGAACGATGGCGGCGTTCCACCAGCGAGTCAGTTTCATTCTCTTCTCCTAAGGAGGTGGGTTGTGAGTAGGGAGTCCACGAAGGAACACGAATGGGGGAACACGAAGGGGCACGAATGAGGGCGAATGGACACGAATGGATACGGACAAGAGATGAATTCAGTTCGGGGTTACCTTTCGCGCCAATTCGCGTAATTCGATGCGGCGTTTTGGGCATCGAATTGCGCGAATGAAGGGGGAACACGAATGGACACGAATTAGAGCGAATGAACACGAATAGCTCCACTGAAAAAGGGCCTATCGGAACTGCGAAGGCGCTAAGAACGCTAAGGAAAACAGGAGCGAGTCCTTTGCGCCCTTTGTGGCTTCACGGTGAGATCGTAGTTTTTGCAGTGGGGGCATTCGTGGCTGAAGGGCGCAGTCCTCAGCCTGTAGCAGCACCTTTCGGGAGCGGCACATTCAGCGTTCCCGCGCGCGCTTTTCCCGTTCGAGCAGGCGGCGCTTGCGCTCCAGTCCCCAGCGGTAGCCGCGCAGCTGGCCGTCCTCGCCGATGACGCGGTGACAGGGCACAACGAGGGCCGTGGGGTTGAGCGCGCAGGCGCGGGCTACGGCACGAGCAGCCCTGGGGCTGCCGATGGCTTCGGCCACTGCCGAGTATGAGCGCGTTTCGC
>JANWXR010000094.1 GCA_025057205.1 Anaerolineales bacterium
TAGTCCAGCACCGCGGAGAGCTGCCGGCGATAGCGCTCCTTTTCCTCGTCGGTGAGACGCAAGCGGGCCAAGCCGGCGATGTGTTCGATTTCTGCGAGCGAAAGGGTCATGCGGCGATTATACTATGCAGGCCGTTCATAAGTCGGCGCTCTTCAATCCGGCGAGGCTCGTAGCAGAATGAAAACGTGGTCGTTGCAGCTTATGCAGCGACCACGTTTCTGTCGGGTCTCTATCACCGCAAGCGGGTTAACGCTCAGAGCCGCCCAACGCTTCCAGCATCTGACGATTCCCGGGCTGGGCCAGGAAATGGCGCTGCGCCGCCGCAAAATCGGCGCGCGCCTGCGCCACGGTGAAGCGCTGCTCCAGGCCGGCCACTTCCTGGCCGGTCGTCTGCCAGACCAGCAGCCCAAAGGCCGCCAGCACTTCAATGGCGGTGAAGTTGCAGTGCCCGTAGCGGAAGATGGGGATGGGCAGAAAGCTGCCGTTGCCGGACGTGCGCACTTTGCCCAGGTACAACAGCTCATGCCAGAAGGGGATGGTCTCGTCGCCGGTGGTGTGCAGCGTGACGAGCGGCAGCCTCAGCGAGCCGGAGGTCTCATACGCTTGCATCGCCGCCAGCGCCGCCGGGTCGGCAGTAAAGCGCTGCACGCGGCGGTTGAGCCGCAGGTCGTTGCTCGAGCCGAAGTACCAGCGCGTGCGATTGTCGTACGGGTTGCCGCCGAGCTTCTGGCGCGCATCGTTGGTGCCGAAGACGTTGTACCACAGCACCTGCACCGCGCCCGGCACGGGGTCTGCCGGGTTGAGGGTGGCTTTGGAGGTACGTATCAGCTGCGCGGTTGTGCCGGGGTTAGCGGCCAGTCGTGCCGAAATTGCCGGCGCGTACACGGCTTCCCAGTTGTTGATCACCTCGTCCGGGATGGTGACGGGGCTGCCGGGGATGGCGCCGGGGAAGAAGTAATCGAACAGCACGCGGAAGTCCCCGAAGTAGTTGATTTGTGAGCGGAAGTTGCCGATCGGCCCGCAGGCGGCCAGCACGCCGCTGAACAGCTCCGGCGCGCGCTCGGCCAGCAGCGTGGCAATCAGCCCGCCCTCCGAGACTCCGGCCAGATAGGTGCGGTGGGGCGTTTGGCCGGTGACCGCAGGAAATGCCTGCACCAGTTGCTTGATGTCCTCAACTCCCTCCAATACCGCCAGCCCGTTCTGCCGGTAGCTGGTGGTGGCAAAGGCATAGCCCAGTCCCAGCACCAGTTCCGGCAGTGAACTGCCGTCGGGCAGCTCGATGTTGTAGAAGCCAAGCGGCTGATTGAAGGCGACGTAGCCGTGGGCGTACACCACCAAATCGCCGTTCCAGCCGCTGGGCGGTACGCAGATGAGGTAGAGCGCGCCGCCGGGCAGCACGCCCTGCGTGCACGGCAGGGAAGTTTGCGCCTGAGCGGGCGCGGGAGTGACTAGGCTGAACGCCAGCAGCGTGGCTATGAAGAGTTGCGCGAAGCGTGGTGGTTGAGTTTTTTTGGGCGACGATGGAAACGTGGATGTCATTGGAGGCTCTCCTCGGTTGTGAAGATTGTGAGTCCGCGAAGTCACACGAAGGGAACACGAATGAACACGAATGGAAACGAATGGGCACGAATGAACACGAAGGGAACACGAATGGGAACAAATGGGCACGAATGGGAACGAGGGAACACGAATGAACACGAATAGATACGAATGGACACGAATCGAGATGGTAACTGCTTGGGCAGGAACTTCCGACCGTTGAGAAAAATCCGCAGATTTCGCAGATGATTGCAGGTGACACGAGGTAACTTGTGCACTCTTCGTGTACCTTCGTGTCCTTAGTGGACTCCTTCGGTTGTGGCCGGGGCCGCGCTATGGGCCGGGCGTCGCCGTCGGCTCCTCGGTCGGTGTCGGTTCCAGTGTAACACTTGGGTCAACGGCCAGCGCTCCTGAGGTGGGTTGAGCATCGTTAGCAAAACGCGGCTGGAGCTGCCAACCCGCCGCGCGCGTCCGCGTGGCGCTCATCTCGGTGACGATGCCGGTCACCGTCCACAATTGGCCGCGCGCGACTTTCGGACGGCGCACGCCGGTAGTTGAAGCGAAGAACACGCGCACCGCGCCCGAACCGTCGTCGAGCCAGAAGGCGCTGCTCTCTAAACGCACCACACGCCCGCTGATCGTCACGAGTTGCCCGGAGGTCTCCGCGCTTACACGCACGCCGGTGCGCGGCGTTGCGCCGAAGCCGTCCGGCGCGGCGATGGCGATGTGCCACAGGTTGCGCGCGTACATTTCGATGCGCCCACTGGCACGCCGGCGCTGGTAGCCGAACACGCTCACCGTTTGCCCGACCTCCAGTGGCGGCCAGTCGCCCCGGCCCAGATAGACGGCGATGCCGCCGGTATCGTCCTGAATGAATATCGTCCGCCGGCCAAAGAGCGGCGCGGGCGCGGTCACCCGGCCGGTGATGGTGGCCCAGGCGCCGGCCGGCCAGGTGCGGAAGATGCCGATGGGGACGGCGTTCTCGACCTGCGGGCGTGAGGCATCGCCCCGGTTGCTGCCGCCGGCGCCGCACGGCCCGGCGACGTTGGGCTGGCCGGGCGTGGGCGCGCCGCACGCGCTCCACTCGCCGCCATCCGGCAGGCGCGCGAAGCTGACGTTTTCATCGGCCTCGTCGTAAGCGAACTCGTCGGCCACGCGGCCGTCGGGGTAGAGCAGGCGCACGCTGTCGCCGTCGTTGTTCAGGCCGGAGTAGTCGAAGGCGCGAATCTCGCCGGGCTGGAGCAGCGTGCCCGCCGGCAGGGTGCGCGGCGCGCTTCCGCCCTCGATGTCATCCAACTGCCAGCCGGAAACGTCCACCGCCTGCGCGCCGGTGTTGATGATCTCGATGAACTCGCTCGCGCCAGAAGCGGGCGCGGCCAGGAACTCGTTGAGCAGCACGCCGGCGGGGAACGGCTGCGGCGTGGGCGTGGGCAGGTAGAGCGAGTTGAGGTTCTTCGGCGTTCCGCGAATCGGGTTGCCGTCCGCATCGCGGCCAAACTGCGCGCCGCTGTGCGTGCGCCAGCTCTCCGCGCCCGCGCCGACTCGCTCCATCGAAGCGTACACGCCCGCCGCGCCTGCCGGCCAGCCGCCGCCATCGGCGTTGGCCGTGTCAATCACGTTGCCGAGGCCGTCGCGCAGGGTGAGCGTCTCGCCGTCGTTGTTCAGGCCGCCGCTGTAAATCAGGTCGGCGGCGATGTCGGAGACGGTGGAGTCGTCGGTGCGCTCCAGCAGCGCGTAGCCGCCCGCCGCGATGACGAAGCCGTTGGGGAAGACGAGGTTGATGTCGCCGCCGTCGCTCAGCGTCCAGGCGCTCAGGTTGATGGCGACCGCTCCGGGATTGTGCAGCTCGATCCATTCATCGCTGGACGAGGCGACGGTGCCGGCCCACGCGACTTCGTTGATGACGATGGCGAACGGCGGGAAGGGCGCGAGGGTGGGCGTTGGCGTCGCTGTGGGAGGCGGCGCCGAGTTGGGCTGGCGCGGCGTGCCGTTGAGCGGCTGGCCGTTCGCATCCCGCCCGTTGCGTTGCAGGCCGTTGTTGCTGTGCCAGTTCGCGTCCGTGTCGGCGGCCGGCGTGGTGCGCTCCATGCTGAAGTAGCCGGGCGCGCCGCTGCCCGCCGGCCACGGCCCGCCGTTCAGGTTGGCCGAGTCCACCGCGCCGCCGCCCGCATCGCGCAGCGTCAGCGTCTCGCCGCCGTTGCTCAGGTCGCCGGTGTAAATCAAGTCCGCGGCGATGTCGGATACGGTGTTGTCGTCGGTGCGTTCGAGCAGGAAGTAGCCGCCGGCTGCGATGACGCCGTTGAGCGTGATGGCCGGCGAGCCGTCGCTGCCGGTCAGAGTCCAGCCCGTCACGTTCACGTCGAAGGCGTTGGGGTTGTACAACTCGATCCACTCGTCGGCGGAATTGGCCGCTGTGCCGCCCCAGGCCACTTCGTTGATGATGATTTGCAAGCTGGGCGTGAACGGCTGAGTGGGTGTGGGGGTGGGCGTCGGCGCGACCTGGCCGCGCGGGCTGGGCGCGGTGCGTGTGAAGTCAACGGCGTTGTTGTCGGTGTCGGTCGGCCCGATGCGCAGCGCGGCCAGCGTGTTGCTCAGGTTGGCGAGGGGCGCAGTTTCGGCGCAGTTAGCCGTTGTCCCGTAGCCCAGGAAATCCACCGTGAAGGTGAGCGGGCAGGTTCCGGCGAGAGGGGTGGTGTTGTTGACCAGCGCCACCTTGCCGGCGGTCGCCGCCAGATTGACCGTGCCGGTGAGGTCGGGCACAGGCAGGGGGATGCCGTTCGCGCCGCCGCTAGCTAGTTGAATGAGCAACAGCCCGCCGGGCGCGACCGTGCCGCTGAGCGGCGTGACCTGCCACGTGCTGCCCGTCGCCGGGGCATACTGCACCGACCAGCCAGTTGTGTTCACCGGCAGCGCGCTCAGGTTGCGAACTTCGATGAAGTCATTGAGGTAGGGCGCGCCGGCGTTGCCGCCACCGCCGTACACCTGATGGATGACCAGCGTATTCGAGGCCAGTGCGCCGGAGGGGTAGATGGGCGCTTCCGGCGGCGTGGGTGTTAGAGAAGCGGTTGGGGTAGGCGACGGCGTGCTGAACCAGAGGGTGGGCGTCGGCGTGTGGGTGGACGTTTCGGTAATTGACTCGGTGGAAGTTGGGGTCGCAGAGGGAAGCGGCGTTTCGGTTGGCGGTTCAGGCGTCGGGGTGAGAGTTTCGGTCGTAAGTGACGCGGTCGGGGTTGCGGTCGGCGGCTCCGGCGTGGCCGAAGGCGTTGGTTCAGAGGTGGTTGTCTCGCTTGCAACGGGAGTGGCTGTGTCTTCAGGAGTGGGTGAGGGCGTTACTTCGATGGTCGGAGTCTCGCCGGGCGGGAGCGTTTCGGTCGTGGTGGGTTGCGGCGTGGGGGTCTCAGTAGGCGGCTCGCAGATGGGGGTGGGAGTGGCCGTCTCTTCAAACTCGGCATCAATTTGCGCCGCTGCGCTTGGCGGCCCGGCGAGCCAGCTGCTGAGCAGCAAAGTGCCGAACAGCAGGCTAACGGTGAAAACAAAAGCCCTTCGGCGTGCGTGCAGCATAGCAACCTCCCTTGTTGCGATATGCAGCTGTGTCGGTTTGGACGAGACGCGCCGATTGTAGCACGAACGTTGCGGCGGGCGTCAGGGAATTTGGGAGTGGGGGAGAGGGTGGAGTGGGTGCATTCTGGATTTTGGCTAGGCCGCTTCCTGAGCGGAGGCCCGCAGTCTTCTGCGGGCCGCAGTCGAAGGAGCGGCTAATAATCTGGAATGCACTTTGGGAGTGGTCAGGTGACAGTCGCCGGTCAGCAGAACCGAGAGGCAGGGGCGCTCCGTCGCCCGGTGACTGTTAATGGCTCGGCTCTCAGACGCGCCGAGCGCAGCGGAGCGGCGTCAGGTGGATGCAGTGTTGGGCGGGCGTATTTTGAACACCTCCGGCTTAGAAGCTGCTTTTCATCCGGCACGCAACAAAGTCGTTACCGCAATGTCTTCGTCTACGGCTTCCCAGTGAATCCCAATCCCGCGCGCAATTAATCGCCAATCTTGGCGTTGCTCGGGCGTAGCGTCCCTTAAGCGTGGGAACCACTCTAGTGGGACAGACACTTCGCGACCGTCGGAGAGCCGCACAATCAGGGCGTCTTCAGAAAATCGAACATCTACCGCGAGAACAGTGGTTGGACTAACGGGGGCTAAAGTGTTCATACCATTTCTCCAGAAAGAAAGCTGCGTTTTCTTCGACCAGTTCTCGGAGTTGCCGGATTTCTCTCGAATTGTAACCGACCGACCAGACCAGCGATATCGGCGACAACCAGAATTTGGCAGCGTTCTCCGCCGTTTCCACGTGGATGTGGGGCGGCTCATGGCCTTCTTTGCTGAAGAAGTAGAACCGATGTGGGCCAATGATCAGGACAGTTGGCATAAATGGCTTCTCACCAGCTCAACCCGCGAACATGCTTATTGCGGAGAACGCATGCCGCAATTATACGGCCTTTATGATGAGAAGACAGCCGAGAGGGATTCGCACAACGGTGAGTTGGTAACACACCCACCTACTAAGGAATGGCTTCTCGGTTTTAAGCGGGTGTGGCCTCCGGCGTACGCAGCGCGCGGAGCGTGTCGGGTGCAACCGGTGGATGCGTCTTGCCGCTGCTCCCATAACCTGCCGACGGCGCCGGGTAAACGTAAGTGCCGCTTGGAGGTGCTTCCACCAAATCACCTTCTCGCCTGGCTGGAAGGTTACTCTTGTCTATTGAGCAGTTGTCCGGTCCACCTGTCTCGTCCCCTCCAAAAAGGACAGTGCGGGCAACTTTCACCTTCGGGATAATCAATCCCTTCTTTCGTGTGGGCAGCCGATAATTCGATCGGCCATAGCGACCCGATAGACCTGGTGGCGCTCGATAAATGCTACGATTTGCCGGCAGATATCGTCATCGTGGCGCGCATCTTGTGTGGTAGAAAACCAGCGTTCGAGGGCGATGACCCTTTTTTGAGCGTCAACGATCCCGACCGCCACTTTGGTTGCGAACTGATCGGTGGGGCCGTAGAAGGCGATGGTAGCGATTGGAAAACCGACCGAGCGGCGGCGTGCCTTCTTTATTAGTGCTTTTCGGGCAGGGGACATACGGGACGGCATATGCTTATCCGGCCTTTTCACTTGGGTGCTACCGGCAGCGAGCGTTGCAGTTTTCCACGCAGTTGAGCGCGCGCCTGCTGCCTAACGTCTGCTGGACGCGCGGGTTGGGCCGCACTGTGCTTCATGCTCCGCTCATATTACGCCATTCTGTAGCCGACATGTCACGCTGGCATGGGGGCCACTTGATACTCAATTCGGCTCGGTAAAGTGACGCGGCGTGAAGCGTCGAGGATTTCCAAAGATACGAGATTGCCGGAAGCATCGTAGTCCAGAATCACCCCCGGCTTATCTTCGTCGCTTTCCGCCACCGGGGTCTCGGTAAAGATAATCGTGAGCGTATCCGTCTCGCGGTCGTAGATGACTTTCATGCTTCTGTCCTCCAATACTTCACAACCTTGCTGGTTCGATACACTGTTACCACTTCCGGGGGAAGGCGGTCAATGTCCACAAGCACGCAAAGTAAACAGGTCTTGGGTGGTTCGCCCGATTGTAGCCGAGATTGATAGACTTCACGGCCTTCACGGACTGTTTCAGTCTGCTCTGGGGCGGCGAGAACTTTGGCCACCTCTTCTTCCGTGATTTGACGGCGAGCCACCTCATCACGTGCGTGATCGATGATGGCGGTAGTTGGTGATGGATTTTGTTTCCGCCATACTTC
>JANWXR010000095.1 GCA_025057205.1 Anaerolineales bacterium
CGGGTAGCGCAGGCCGTGCGTGACGATGCCGGACGCATCGCCGTCCAGCGGCAGCAGGCTGACGGTGTCGCCCGGCGCGCCCGCAATCACGCCGCCGGGCGGGCGGATGAGCCGGGCCGTTTCCGCTCCATGGCGCAGCTCGACGCGCACGCCGGCCAGCTTCGGGTGCAGCAGCAGCTGAATGTTGGCCAGGGTCATGTCCAGCCGCCCGCCGAACGCGCCGAGCACGACCAGGTACGACGCGCCGCGCGCCGCGGCCTCCAGCAGCGCCAGCTCGAGGTCGGTCTCGTCCTTATCGCGCGGGTGTTGGCGCAGCGTTGCGCCGGCCTGCTCCAGCGCGCCCAGTTCGGCGGCATCGAGCGAGTCGAAGTCGCCGATGACCAGGTGAGGCGTCAGGCCGAGCGCGCGGCAGTGCCGCGCCCCACCGTCGGCGGCGATGAGCAGGTCGTCAGGCTGGATCAACCCTCGGACGGCTGCAGGTTCCAGCAGCTCGCCGTTGGCGAAGAGGATGGCGCGCTTCATGACAAACAAAAACACCCTCCGGAGAGGGTGTGACTGTGCGTTTCCGCTATTGTCCCTCCGCCGGCATTACCCGTCAGGTTCAATCGGTCTGTGCCTAGTTGCCGCCGGGCGGCAACAACACACTCTCAGCCGGGCTTCTCCCAGCTCCCGTATGTCGTTGTGCCGCAATCTTATCGCGCTGCCTGCGCCTGTGTCAAACGGCGAGCCAACGTCCATCCACCCGCACCCAAAATGTATATCGCTCCGACCAGCAACAGGCCGAACTTCAGCGCTGCTGCTGCGGCGGCCCCGCTCAGCACGGCGTCAGTCGGTGCGGCGGGCGGCAGAGCAGTAAATGGTGCATGTTTTGGGAACACGAATAAGCACGAATAAAGACGAATGGACACGAATGGGGAAACACGAATGAGCACGAATGGCAACGAATGGACACGAATGGGGAAACACGAATGAGCACGAATGGCTGCGAATGGGCACGAATAGGTGAAGGGGTTTGTGAGCACACTACAAAAGCTGAAGTCTCACTGCAAAGCCGCGAAGAGCGCGCAAAGGATTCGCTCCTGTTTTCCTTCGCGTTCTTAGCGTCTTCGCGGTTCAGATCGGCTTTTTCAGTAGAGCCATTCGGGTGTATTTCGTGGTTGAGCTTCTTTCACACGAAAGTTATTACTTCTTCCAGCGGGCGCACGTGCCAGCCCAGCTCGCTCTGCGCTTTGGCGGAACAGGCCAGATAGGTGACGCCGCCCCAGGTGCGAAACTGCTCCGCCAGGTGCGGCAGCGGGCCTTCAAGCAGTTGGGCGAGGGTGCGAGCGAGCGAGGACGGCAGCCAGAGCAGCGGCGCGCTCACGCGGGCGGCGCGGGCGCTGGCCGCGAAGAACTCCCGAAAAGTGTGCGCCGGCCCGCACAGGTGGTACGTCTCGCCGGTGCGGCCTGCCTCGGCCAGCAGACGCAGGCCGCGCGCCGCGTCCTCCACATGAGTCCACGAGCGCGCGTTGTCCGGGCCGAGCATGAGCAGCAGGCGACCGCGCGCCTGCAGGCGCAGTAGGCGGTGAAACGGGGCCAGCTCGCCCGGGCCGTAGAGCGTGCCGGGGCAGGCGATGATGAGCGGCGCGCCGCTGCGTTGCATTGGCTCGGCGATTTCGAAGTGCGCGATGTGTTTGGTGCGTTGCGCCTCGCTCTGGAACGCCGGCTCGTTCGGGCGGTAGGCCTCCGACACGCATTGCCCGTGCGTGTCGCCGTACACGGCAACGGTGGAGACGTGGACGATGCACCGGACGCCCTCTGCGGCGGCCAGCCCAAGCACGTGGCGTGTGCCCTCGACGTTGATGCGCTGGACGCGGGGCCGGTCCTTCGGCTTGATTCCAACCCCGGTCACGGCGGCGAGATGAAACACGACGTCTACGCCGCGCAGGGCGTGGCGGAAGGAGTCCGGCCGGGTGATGTCGGCGGGGATGGCGCGCACGCCGCGCGGCAGCCGCTGCGCGCGCTCGAAGGTACGCACCAGCGCCGTCACGGCGTAGCCGCGGGCCAGCAGCTCGCGGATGAGGGCGCTGCCGAGGAAGCCGGTGCCGCCGGTGACCAGCGCCCTCACGCGACGGCCTCCGGCGCAGCGACGCTGTCCAGAAACTCGCGCAGCTTCTCGCGCTGGTCGGCAGGCACGTCGTCAACGTTCCTGCGCCGCTCGCCGATCTCCCAGTATTTCTCGCGCTGGAGGTAGAGCAGGTCGTCGCGGATCGTTTGCAGGAACTCCGGGGGCAGGTTCTGGAATTCGCGGCGGATCAGCGCGACCGGCTTCGTTTGGCCGAGGAGCAGCAGGTAACTGGCGAGGATAGCCTGCGCCTTCTTCACCCCCTCCAGCGGCTTGCGCGCGCCACGCTCGTAGCTGAGGAAAAGGGTGTTGAAATACTCGACGATTAGGTTGCGCACGGCATCGGGGTCAGGTCTTTGGCGTCGTTGGTGCTGGCAAAGCTTAGCCGGTTGTCGCTGACGCAGACGATCTTATCATGATCGTAAATCCGGTAAGCAAATGCGCGGCTCTCGAATCTTCGGCAGCCTACAATTAGATGTTGGCGGCTCTCGAGGAGGAAATCGTTGGTTTTGAGCATGATTCGGGCACAGTCGTTCCATGCTATGCTTTTAGCATCGGATTTGCTTCAATCGAGGCGCCCTGAATGCCGATCGCGAAGTGCAACAGCACACCTCGCGCCGGCGCATTGGGCGCGCTCAATACCATGCTAGCCCAACAGAAATGCGCTGCCTGTCGTAAGGACTCACCGCGTGTCACCGAAGCTGAAATCGCCGAGCTGAAACCACAGGTTCCGGAGTGGGCGCTCGTCGAGCGTGACGGCATCCTGCAACTAGAGCGCACCTACAAGTTTGCCGGCTTTGCCAGTGCCGTGACCTTCACCAACAGGGTTGCCGCTCTGGCCGAGGCGGAGGGCCATCACCCGGCCATCCTGACGGAGTGGGGGCGCGTCACGGTTCGCTGGTGGACGCACAAGATTCGCGGCCTGCATCGTAACGACTTCATCATGGCAGCCAAGACAGATGTGGCGTTTGCGGCAGGGGATTTTGGCCACGCCGGGTGAAGCGATTGAGTATAATCCCGGCGTTCACAGGAGAGGCGTATGGATTTGGCCCAACTTGCGCGACAGGTGGAGTGGCTGGACGGCGAACGCCGCAAAGATAAGCAGGAGCTGACGGCGCTGCAGGAGCGGCTGGCTACCCTGACGGCCGAGAATGCTGCGCTGGTGCGCCGCCTGCACCAGCTGGAGACCGATCTGGCGGCCGTCAATGCGCAGGCACAGCGTGTCAATCAGATTGACGGCATCCTGGAGAACTACCGCAAAGAGATGGCCCGGCAGGTGGAGGAATTGGAGAAACGCCACGCCGAAGCGCAGCGCGAAGATGAGCGGCTGCGGCGCGTGGAGCGAGAGGGCCTCAACAAGTCGCTGGGCGAGGTGCGTAAAGGCCTGGAAGGCCTTGCCCGGATCGAACGCGAGCTGGAAGTGCGCCGTGAGGAAGAGAGCCGCATCTCGCGGCTGCTCTCCGAGCTACAGAAAAAAGTGGCCGACTTCAACAAGCTGGTGGACGAGCGCAACCGCGCGGTGACGTTGGTCGAAGAAGGCCGCCGCACCGACGCAAAACGAATCACCGAAGTCCAGACCGAACTTTCCGAGCTGCGCCGCCGCCAGGACGAGAGCCGCAGCAAGCTTGAAATCGTCGAGGACATCGCCCGCCGCGCCGAGGCCCGCATCGCCGAAGTGATCGCCGCCGAGGCCGAACGGCGCAGCGCCCAGATGCAGTGGGCCGAGGCGCAAGCCATCCGCCAGTCCGAGCTTGACCGTGCCTGGGTGGAGTTGAAAGCGAAGGTTGAAGCCTCACTGGAGAGCATGGCCGACTATGCACGCAAGGTCAACCAGTATGCCGAGACCAATCGGGAGCTGATGCGCGCCTCCACCGACCTGAAACAAGCGGCAGAACTTCTGGAGCGGCGTATCAACGAAATCTCCGAGATCCAGCGTCTGAGCGAAGACCGGATGCGCCAGGACTGGGCCGCCTTCCTGGCCGATGACCAAAAGCGCTGGACAACGCACATGCTGCTGCGCGACGAGCAATGGCGCGAGCACGACCGGCTGAACGAGAAGCAGCTCGAGCGCATCGAGACGCTTGAGGAACAGATGCTTGAGATCAGCGATACCCTTCAGCACCTGCGCGAAATGGACGCCTATCGGATACAGACCCTGCTCAATGTCATTCGTGAACTGGCAGCGGAATACGACCAGCAGTTCGACAAAGTGAAATAGTAGGTGTCAGGTTCTGAAGTGTCAGGGCTAGGGTAACACCCAATGCGCGATACGTAGTACATGCTCCGTTGCAAGGATGTCATTGTGAACCACTGAAGGCGGTGAAGCAATCTTCTGGCATATCAGGAGGCCGCTTCACTCGCAGTGACACGCTAGTCAGAGCACGTGGTGCGTGATACGCAACACCTGACACCTCTTCTCCATGCGCGTCATCGGCACCGCTGGTCATGTAGACCACGGCAAGTCCGCTCTGGTTCAGGCCCTCACCGGCACCCATCCCGATCGTCTAAAGGAAGAGCGCGAGCGCGAGATGACCATTGACCTCGGCTTCGCCTGGTTCAACCTGCCAAGCGGTGAGCCGGTCGGCGTGATTGACGTTCCCGGCCACCGTGATTTCATCGAGAACATGCTGGCTGGGGTGGGAGGTATAGACGCGGCGCTGTTCGTAGTCGCTGCCGATGAAGGGGTAATGCCGCAGACGCGAGAGCATTTAGCCATCCTCGACCTGCTGGCCATCCCCACCGGAGTGATTGTGTTGACCAAAGCCGACCTGGTGGACGCGGAGTGGATTGAACTGATGACGGCCGAGGTGCGCCAGGCGGTGCGCGGTACAGTCCTCGAAGCTGCACCGCTCGTCCCGGTCTCGGCGCGCACCGGCGCCGGCTTGGAAGCGCTCAAGCGCGCACTGGCTGATGTTCTCGCCGCTCAGCCGAAACGTCCCGACCTGGGCCGACCCCGCCTGCCTATTGACCGCGTCTTCAGCCTGACCGGCTTTGGCACGATTGTCACCGGCACGCTGAGCGATGGGGCGTTTGCCTTGGGCGAGACTGTTGAAATCATGCCCGGCCACTTGGAGGCGCGCATCCGCGGCTTGCAAACGCATAAGACGAAACTGGAGCGCGCCGTCCCCGGCTCGCGCGTGGCGCTGAACCTGAGCGGCGTAGAGGTGAACCAGCTCCGGCGCGGCATGGTAGTGGCGCATCCGGGCACGTTGCAGGCCACGACGCTGCTGGATGCGCACTTCCGCCATTTGCCGGACGCTGACCTGCCACTCAAACACAACGCCGAAGTCAAGCTCTTCGTTGGCTCAGCGGAGGTGCGAGCGGCGGTGCGCTTGTTGGGCTGCAACGAGTTACCGCCCGGCGAGTCCGCCTGGATTCAACTGATCTGCGTCGAACCCATCGTGGCGACGAAAGACCAACGTTTCATCCTGCGTCGCCCCTCACCCGGCGCGACCATCGGCGGCGGCGTAGTGATAGACCCGCAGCCCCGCCGGCGCTATCGGCAGCATGACAAGTCCGCTGTAATGCGCCTGGAGACGGCGGCACGTGGCTCGCCCGGCGAAATCCTGTTACAGGCGCTGGAGGCGCTGGGTGTTGCACCGCTCAGGGAGGCGATTGCCAAAGCGGGCCTGGAACCCGCTCTGGCTGCCGACGCTGTGAGTGAACTGCGTGCGGCGGGCAGCCTGGTGGAGCTAGAGGGCGAGGCGCTGGCTGCCTCGCGCGCAACCTGGTCAAGTCTGGCCGACGAGCTGCAACGCACCCTGGCTGCGTATCACGCGCAGTTCCCACTCAAAGCCGGAATGCCGCGCGAGGAATTGAAGAGCCGGCTGGCCAAGCAATTCGCCCTGACGTCTCAGGCCGTCAACGCCGTACTTGCCCATGCCGAAAAGCAAGGCTTGATCGCCGCGCAGACTGCCTCGGTGCGTCTGAGCGCTCACACCGTCACCTTTACGCCCGACCAGCAGGTCCGGATCAATGCCCTGCTGGCCGACCTCCGCCGTGACCCGTACAACACGCCTTTGCCTAAAGACTGCGCCGCTCGCGTCGGTGAAGAAGTCTTTGCCGCCCTGGTTGAGCTGGGCCGGCTGGTGCAAGTCTCGCCGGAAGTCGTCTTTCTGTCGGAGACCTACGCGCAGATGGTGGAGTGCATCAAAGCGCAGACTCGCACCAAAGGCAAGATTACAGTGGCCGAGGTGCGTGACCTGTTCAAAACATCGCGCAAATACGCGCTGGCTCTGCTCGAGCACTTGGATGCTATAGGTGTGACGAGGCGCCTGGGCGACGAGCGAATATTGCGGGATCGCCGAACCACTAATCGCTAAACCACCTTCACAATAACCGCTTAGCGGGTAGGATTAGGGCACGATCTGCTCTGCCCGTCTCAGCCGCTTTCCGAAAGTCTTTCAATCCATGACCGGCCTGCACGTCGTGGAGTTCGACCAATTGCTGGATGACCTGGCTGTCAAGCCGAACAGAAGCGCTTGAGCCGCCCCACCCGGTAACGTGCACCGGGCGGCGGGGCCGAATTTCGCGCCGGCCTGGCAGGCTCAGGTGTGGTTGACGGTCATCTGACCGTGCTTGTATCCGACGCCTGAGGTTCTGGCCTTCCTGTCTGGGGCGAGCGACTCGACCGTCTCGCGGTAACCTGCGAGCAGCGCGTGCAGCGCCCGCGCGACCGGGCGGAAGCGGAACGGTATTACAGCGGCCAGCCGAAGCGCCGCACGCTCAAGAGCCAGGTGGCGGTGGACAAGCGCACGGGGGAAGTGGTGGACATTGCAGAAAGTGTGCATGGCCCAAGCGCTGATCTGACGCTGTGGAAACAATCTGACTTACTGTCGCGCTTGCCGGAGGGCGTCGGCGTCGTGGGGAACTTGGCATGGGTGGGGATAGCGCCGGTACAGCCAACGGGGTTGGGCGCGGGTGTATTTCTCTATTTTTTGGCCGGGCCGCACCTTGAGCGGAGGCCCGCTGCTTTTGCGGGCCGCAGTCGAGGGGGCGGCCAAAATGCACCCATGACTCCACTGGAAAAAAACCATGATCTCACCGCGAAGCCGCGAAGAGCGCGGCGAACAGCGCCAAGGATTCACTTTTGACTCCACTGAAAAAACTATGATCTCACCGCGAAGCCGCGAAGAGCGCCAAGGATTCGCTTTTGTTTTTCTTAGCG
>JANWXR010000096.1 GCA_025057205.1 Anaerolineales bacterium
TACCGCCTGCGGCTCAACCTGCCCTGGATTCAGCCTTTCATTGACCCAGACCGGAACGGCCTGATGTTCTACACCCATACCATCATGCCGATTCCCGCTGCCGAGCCACGTGCGACGCCGACGCCCACACCCACGCCGACGCCCACACCGACGAACACGCCGACGTTCACGCCGCCCCCGACCCCGACGCCCATCACCGGCTTCTACGCCGAGCAGTGCACGGGCGGCCCTGACCCGAACAACCTGGCGCGCGGCAAGCTGGCGGCACAACGCGGAGTCTTTACCAATCCTCTTACCGACGGCCCATGCCGTGCCGTTGACGGCGACTTGAACAACAATGCCATCACGATGGCAAGCTCCGAACCCTGGTGGCAGGTAGACCTCGGCTCCAGCCAGGCGCTCGGCGACGTCAGGGTATGGAAGCCGGTCACGGTTAGCGGTTCCTTCGAGTATCGTCTGTTTGTCTCCGACAATCCCTTCCCCGGCGACACGCTGGCCGCTTCTCGCAGCTCGGCCGGCGTAACGGAATATCTGCTGGGAACCGCTGACCAAGCAGGTCGGCCCTTTACCGTCACGGTCAATCGCAACGGTCGCTACGTGCGGGTGCAGCGCACCGGCTTCGGCACACTCAACATCGCGGAAGTTGAGGTTGCACCGTTCGTGCCCACTGCTACGCCTACGCCTACGGCCACCCCGCCCTGCAATCCACTCCGCATCTCGCCCTCACTCTCCACCTTCAGCTACGGCACCAATCCGCAATGGGCCGACGACACTTCACTCATGGCGCTCACGCTCGTCCTGCGCAACGAGTGTGGCAACCCGCTCTCGGATACGCGCCCGGTAACGCTGACTTCCAACCGTTCCGGTGTGGACACTTTCCTGCCCAGCGCCGTCATCAATGGGACCGGCACCTACACCTGGAACATCCGCTCTCGCCAGGTCGGCGATGCCACGCTCACGGCGCAAGTCTATGACCCGGTGGTCGGGCTGACGTTAGGCCTCTCGCCGAGCAACCCCGCCCAGTTTGTGTGCGTGAACGGCTTGCTGGATGTCAGCACGAATGCCAACACACTACAAATTCTGTACACGGATCCTTCGTCACCGCCCAGCGGCGGTGACCGCGGCCTCGTGGGGCTGGATGTGTCCTGGACTGCTGGCGGGAGCCTGCGGCTCAACACGGTCAGCTTCGGCAACTCGGCCAACGTCATCTGGAATGCCGGCCCGGCCAACACGCCGATCTCCATCGGCCACCCGAACTTCACCCACGGCGACTGGCTAGTCGGCCCGATCCGCCGGCTCACCACGGCCCGCCCGTTGCAACTCAGCTTCAACGAGCCGATTCGCCCGACCTCCGGCAGCCGCACCTACACCGTGATCGCGCGCTGGGACATCGCCTACGTGGAAGGTGTCTCCCCGACCAACATTTGCCAGTCGGCGCCTGTCAGTGTGACTTTGCCGTAAGACCAACATGACCGCACCTACTCCCGCCCCGACGGCTACGACGCAACGCCGCCGCCTGGAAAGCGGCCAAGCGTTAGTGATCATCGCGCTGGCCTTCGTCGGCCTGGCCGCTTTCATCGGCCTGGCTATTGACTTGGGCATCCTCGTCTCGCAACAAGCGCACCTGCGCCGCGCGGTGGACTCTGCCGCCATCGCTGCTGCCACCCAGTGGCGCGAAGGCCAGACCTTCCAGACCATCAGCGAGTTCGCCGGACAGTTCGTCGCCATGAATCAGCTGCCCCGCGCGCGGGTCCTCGTCCAACGCTGCGTGCCCGGCAACATGACCCAGGTGGAGCAATACTCCATCGTCATGACTACAACGGTCATGGTCACAGACACCATCGGCATGTGCAACAGCACGCTACCACGCAAGCAGATCCGCGTGGTCGGGGAGATGGATGTGCAATTCACCTTCCTCGGCATCCTCGGCATCCGCGAGACCACCATCTTCGCCGACGCTGTGGCTGAAGCCGCCTCGGTAGACTTGGTGCTGGTCATCGGCACCGGCGAGACGATGGGCCAGGCGACGGCGCCCCGCCGCTCGGACGGTTTCAACGTCAACCTCGGCCCGAACTTCGATCCGCGGCCCGGCGGCAATCCGGGCTGCAACGCCAACGCCGGCCCGGAATTCACCAAGAATCCGGAGAACGGCGACTCCCCTCCCAAGTGCCGCCCGCTCTGGGACGCCAAACAGGCGGCCAAGAAGTTGCTTGAGACGCTCTATCCCGGCTTCGACCGCGTCGCCGTGGTCGGCTATGACTTCCTGCCGCGCGTGTACATCCCGTTGACCACCACCATCGGCCAGCGTGCAACCGCTACATCGAACTCGACCGGCGTCTATGCGGCAATTGACTCGCTGGAGCTGAAGAACGACGTCTGGCCACCCCCCGGCACCGACTATGGCATGTTCAACCCCTTCAACGTCAATTGCCGCTCCGGCAGCTTTGGCTCCAACCGGAATTGCACGGACATGACCATGCGCGCCAATCCACAGTTCTCCCACCTGTCCAATTGCGCCGGCTGTGGTTTGCGCGTGGCTGCCAACCTGCTCAAGAGCACCGGCCGGCCCGAAGCGCTCTGGGTCATCATCCTGGTCTCCGACGGCTTCACCAACGTCACCGACATTCCCGATGCCCAGGCCGGCCGCTCCGGAACTACGATGGAGAGCATAGGGCCTGACTTCAACTTCCCGAACGGCTATTGCCCCGGCCAGGTGGGTCAGAACGCCGGCGAATATGGGTCGCGCCTGTTCACTCGCCCAGTCTGCCTGCAAGGCAATATGGATATCAACGGCAACGGCGTGATTGACGCCGGCACCGTGATCTCGTCCGCTCTGCCCGTTCGCTTCGGCATCAACTGGGCCACGATTCCACTCAGTGAAGCAAACACCTGGAATCCAAGCGTTCGCTTCTGTGGGCCGTATCACGCCAGTCAGGCGGAATGCCCGCCTGGTGCCATCTTCGTCGGCCCCAACGCCATGACCACCACCGCCGTCGTCTCGCCGCCCGTCGGCGTCGTTCCCCCCTACTACTACAACGCCCTCGATTATGCGCGTGACATGGCCGACCTGGCAGCCCTGACGGTGAACTGCGTGGGCGACCCGGCCGCCAACTGCAACGGCGGCGGCTGGCCGCCTAACGGTCAGCGTTACAACCGGAATGAAAAGGTGAGAGGCAGCCCAATTGTGATGTACACTGTTGGCCTCGGCCCGGCGGTCATCAATGTGCCGGACGAATCCGGTGAGAAGCTGCTGCGCTACATCGCTCAGGTGGGCGACGACGGCGACCGTGCCTCGGCTAACGAACCGTGTCATGGCGCGCCATCCACCACCAGCTGCGGCAACTACTATTTCGCGCCCGACCCGCAGGCACTCACCCCCATCTTTGAGAGTATTGCCGAGCGGATTTACACCCGTCTGACCCGGTAAGGCTTTTTTCGAGGAAGTGGCCATGAAGCTCTTTCGCAGACGTCACGGAACCCCTCGCAGTTTCGGCCAGAGCCTGGTGGAGTTCGCCCTGATCCTGCCTGTATTGCTGGCCGTCCTCTTCGGAATCATCGAGTTTGCGCGCCTGTTCGCAGCCTGGCTGTCCATCCAGAACGCAGCTCGCTTTGGCGTGCGCTACGCCATCACCGGCCGTTTCAACCCGGACTACTGCGATGATGCGATGGCCTTCTTCAATAGCCACGACCGCAACTACCGGCCGGTGCCGCCGGGGACGGGATTCATTGCCGCCTGGGAAGATACGGCCATTGATCCCATCACCGGAAGGCCCGACCCGGCCAACAACTGTAACATCCCGCGCGGCGTTTCGGAATATGACTTCAAGACGGAGTTGCTGCAGGACTATGCCCGCCTGCGCTCCATTTGGGATGAAACCCGTGCCGGCGCACTCATCATCAACGCCGACTATGACCCCAGCGTTAGCGGTGACTATGCCGGCTATCTGAACAATCCCTCCTTCTACTGGGACCTACCTGAAGGCAACACCTTCAGCGCCTCCGCATCGTATCGCGGCCGGCCCGACCGCACCGGCTACTTCAACGTCCGCATCTGCAGCTTCCCGCGCGATAACAGCATCGGCCTCGACCAGACCAATGGCCCGTACTACGTAACCGGCTTCAGTGGCAACCCAACCTATCGCTATCCCGATCCGTGTGCCATTATCCTGCGGCGCGACCCATCATTGCGCTACGTCTTCCGCGACCACCCCGGCGGGCCGGGCGAGCGCGTCCAGGTATTGGTCACCTACCGGCACCCACTCATCATGCCCATCCTCAGCAGCATCGTGCCCAACGTGCCGCTGACCGCTCAACGCGAAGGCATCGTCGAATCCTTCCGCAAACCCAAAGACGTCGTCCTGGCCGGTGGGCAGGCCGGCATCATTCCGACCAATACGCCGACGCCGCTGCCCACCAACACGTCGACGAACACCAACACGCCGCTGCCCACCAACACGCCGACCCGCACCAACACGCCGCTGCCCACTAACACGCCGACCCCCACCAACACGCCAACCCGCACCAACACGCCACACCCGACCAACACGCCAACCCGCACCAACACGCCGGGGCCGTCACCGACGCCAACCCGCACCAACACGCCAACCCTCACCAACACACCACGCCCGACCAACACGCCAACCCGCACCAACACGCCGGGGCCGTCACCGACGCCGACCCGCACCAACACGCCGGCCCCCACCAACACGCCGACCCCCACCAACACACCGCGCCCGACCAACACGGTAGGCCCATCGCTGACGCCGACCCGCACCAACACACCTCGGCCGCCTACCGCCACCTTTACACCGACGCTGACCAACACGCCGCCCATCCCCTGCCCCTATACGCCGCCGTTGAGCGAGACGTACTGCACAGGCGGCTACCTGAACCCAGGAGCGCCTACACCGCGACCCTGACCTGAACGCCTGCCCAAAGCGCCAGCCCGGTGACCTGAAACAGGAACCGGGCTGGCGCTTTCTGGCTGACCGCTCCGAATGTGGGATTCGCAGTAGAATGGGCCCGGATGCGCCTGAGCGGCCCCTCCGTCTTACCCTCGCGCTGGCTGGCCTGGTTTCAAACTCCACCCGCCTGGCTGAGCCTGTTCGCGCTTCTCAGCTGCCTCTATCTGCTTTGGCTCATCTTTCGACCGGCCAACGATTTGCTGCAGACCGCCGTCAGTCACCTCACCCCAGTTCCACTCGGCCTGCTGGCAATGCGGGGGGCGCTGGCGCGTCGCACCGACCCGGCGCTGCCGCCTTACTTTCGTCGCGCCTGGACTTACCTCGGGCTGGCTATCCTCATGTGGCTGGCCGGTGGACTGATCTGGCTCGGACTGCGCTTGTTCACCGGCGAGCGCGCAACCTTGCCCTCGCTCGGCGACCCGGTGTATATGGCCGGGCATCTGCTGGCCCTCACGGCGCTGCTCGGTTTCCCCTTCCTGCCCGGCGGGCCGTTTGGTCGCCTGCGCGTTCTGCTCGATATGGGCATCCTCTCCGGCGTCAGCCTCACCCTCGGCTGGCTGCTGCTCATTCAACCCGCCTTCTTTAGCACCTTCGCCGGCAACAGCGAGGCGATTGGGGAAGCGATTTGGCAAGCGCTTTATCCGGCGCTCAACGTTGCGCTTATCACCGCCCTACTCAACGTTGCCATTACACGCGACCTGGCCGGTGCACATCTCGGCTTCCGCTGGCTGGCGGCCGGGCTGATGGCCTTCGTTATCGGCGACCTGGCATATTCCTTTCTCCATCTGCGCGGCCAGCTTGCCAGCAGCCTCCTGTTCGACCTAGGACGACTGAGCGGCTTTGCACTGCTGGGTTACGCCACGTGCAGCCAACCCTCCGAGGGCGTGCCGCGCCTTACCGCCTGGGCGCCCTGGAGACGGCGCTTTCAGGCGCTGTTGCCGCTGGCCGCCGGTCTGGCGCTCGGCGCTTATACACTTGTCAATTGGCAAGCCTCCGGGCAGCTTGACCCGCTTGCATTAGCGATGACGATCCTGCTGAGCATAGCCGTAGTAGCGCGGCAAGGCGTGCTTGCCGGCGAGACTGAGCTGCGCCAGTACGCGCAATTGGTGGAGAACGCCGCCGACCCGGCCTTCATCTGCGACCGGGCAGGCCGGCTGCATTTGGTGAACCCCGCCTTTGTCGCCGCCATCGGCTACTCTTCCGCCGAATCCGTCCGACAACACACCCTGTTCGACTTTATCGTTGAAGAAGGCCGGCCTGCCGAAGTACGCATACCTACACGCGGCTTCTGGCCACCGGTCTTTGCCAATGGCTGGTCGGGCGAGATCAGCCTGCGCCGGGTGGACGGCTCGGAGTTTCCGGTGTACCTCTCGCTGCGGCCCGTGCCGGATGAGACGGGTGCGCCGCTGATGATGGCCGGTACGGCGCACGACCTGAGCGTTCAGAAGCGCCAGCAGAGCGCCCTCGTTGCCGCCTACGAAGCGGCCTCCAACGCGCGCCAGGCTCTGCAGGACCTCAATGCTCAGCTGGAGGCCAAAGTAGCCGAGAAGACGCGCGAGCTGGCGCGGCAAAACGAGGAACTCAAGACGCTCGACCGGCTCAAATCCGAGTTCGTCTCGCTGGTCTCGCACGAGCTGCGCGCGCCGCTCACCAACATCGCCGGCGGTATGGAGCTGGCGCTGTTGCGCTCCGCAGAACTGCCGGAACGTGCGCGTGCCCACTTGCTGACGGTGCAAGCCGAAATCCGCCGCCTGAGCCGCTTCGTGGAAACCATCCTCGACCTCTCCGCGCTGGAGGCCGGACGCCTGCCGCTGACCGTAGCCCCACTCGACGTGGCCGCAGTGCTGGCGCCGTTGCAGGCGCAGTGGGCGGCGGCGCCCGGCGGCGAGCGCGTGCGCGTCGAATTGCCGGCGCAGCTCCCGCCCGTCCTCGCCGACGAGCGCGCGCTGACCAGCGTGCTGTTTCACCTGGTGGACAATGCGCTCAAGTACGCGCCGGAGGGCGAGGTGCTGGTGCGGGTCGAAGCCGCGTCGCTCGGCGTGCGCTTCAGCATCATAGACCATGGCCCCGGCGTCCCGCCGGAACTGCGCGAGGTCATCTTCAACAAGTTCCAGCGCCTGAATGCCGCCGATGCGCAGACGGTCTACGGCCATGGCCTCGGCCTGTACATGGTACGCCGGTTGCTGCACGC
>JANWXR010000097.1 GCA_025057205.1 Anaerolineales bacterium
GACCTGGACTGGAACCAGATGCTCGCCAACGTCGGCAATGCCGCGCCGGTGCTGGCCGAGTTGGATCGCGAGCCACGCATAGCCATCTATGAATCGCCCATCATGCAGCGCGACGTCGAGGGGTTGCGCCGATTGCGCGGTCAGACTAGTCGGCCGATCGCGCTGCATTTCGGCGATCCGCCCTTCCCCACCGTCGTGCGCGACCAGGTCTGCGATGGTTTCGTGATCAGCGGCGGCGTTGCGCGGGTGCTGCGCGAGGCCGCACAAGCCGCGGCGTTCGACAAGCCATTCTGGCTGCAACTCGTCGGCACCGGGCTAACCACGCTGATGTCGCTGCACCTAGGTGCGGTGTTGCCTTTCGCACAATGGCCGGCGGTCAACTGCCTGAACAACTACGCCGACGACTTACTCGTGCAGCCGATCGAGATCATCGGCGGCTGCGCGCGAGTGCCCGAAGCGCCCGGCCTGGGCATCGCCGTGGACGAGACGGCGCTGGCCAAGTACCGCATGGATCCACCTTATGCGCTACCCAAGCCGCGTCTGCTGCTCGAGGTGATTTGGCCCAACGACCACCGGCGTTTCTACGCTGATATCGGGCAGGTTTGGGCAGACGCACAACACGGCAACATCCCGGCGCAGGCGCGCGGGGTGCGCATGGTTACGCATGCGGACGATGGCTCGCGCGAGTGGGCCGACCTATTCACCCGCGCACAGGCCGGGCCGGTGATTGCGCGCGTTTGAGCGCAGCTAGACGCTGACTTCAGCCACGCGCCTGCCGAGCCCTGGCCTCGTCGGGACGCACTCACCGGCAAAGCCGGTCAGCGGATCAGCCAACGCGCCGCACGGCCACCTGATAGCCCTGGTGAATCACTTCTAGGCGAGGCGCATATGCCTCCAAGAAGAGGTCAATCGCAGTCTGTGGTCGTTGCGCGGCGGGCTTGCCCGTCCCCCATAGGTAGTCATCAAAGATCATCAGACCACCGCACTTCAGTAGATGCCAACTCAGCGCAGCATCCAGCAGGACATCGGCAGCGCGATGGCTGCCGTCTATGTAAACCACGTCGAAGTAAGCTCTCGGCAGTTCAGGCAGTATCGCGTCGGACGGTCCTTTGTGCTTGCGTACCTGCCTCGCCCGACCCGACCGGCAGATATTGTGGTCGAATCGGGCTTCCGAGCCTTTATTGATAAACGGATCTACGCAGTCGAGCGTTGAGGTGGGATGAGTGAGGACGTTCTGCAAGAACCACACCGACGAGCGTCCCTCATAGCTGCCGATCTCGAGGAAGTGCGTCTCCGGCTTACCGATCCAATCGCCCAACCAGACGCGCCAGTTTTGCGCGTGGCTCGTAACATAATCTTTGGTGTAGCTGTAGTCATCAAGCGTTTTGAGCCACTGCCTTAATCCCAGGTTGTAAGCGTATATATAATTGGAGTGAGCTACGCGATAAGCGCGTCTCAGCAGCCCTAACATCAATACAACCGTTACTCAATATTATCCACATTATCCACATGGAGCGGAATCTTCTTTATCGGGTCGACGCGCGTCACGTCGTCAGCGAAAGCTTCGCCGACGAGGTGGTCGCAGTGAGCTTTCTAGACGGCTCGTATTACAGTATACGCGGTGTCGGCGTCGAAATCTGGAGGCTGCTCTGCATCGGCGCCGACGTTGACCGGATCACTGCCCAATTGCAAAGAGCCTATCCGAATGAACTGGGGCTTCGCGAGGCCGTCGCCAACTTCGTGCAGGAGCTGCTGAACCATTCGCTGATCACGGCTGCAGAAGAAAGCGCCACGTCCACGCTCCCGGATGTCCTCCCAGACCCTGCTGGTTTTGTGCCGCCGATCCTCGAAGCCTACACCGACATGCAGGATCTTCTCCGCCTGGATCCGATTCACGAAGTAGGCGAAGATGGATGGCCAAAACGAGTCGCAGTGCCATCCTCAACGGACGGCGATAAATGAATGAACGATGGCGACCGCTTCTTCGCGCAGCTATACGAGGCGTTCAACCGAGCTGCCCAGGGCAGCCTGACCCAGCATACGCTCTGCGTCTCCGGACGGCCCGTGCGCCTGCTCATCGCGGGCGAAGGGATGATGGCGCTGTGGCCGGCGTTAGCCCACCTGATTGCCACGAACGACGACAACGATGACTATGACTACGCTTTGACGATCTGTCTGTGGGACAGCGCCACCACAGGCATATCTCCCCCACCGCCGCCCTGGGATACCGACCAATACGGCCGGCATGGCGAGATTCGTGCCTTCAACACAGCAGCGTTGCGCTTCGCATTCGACCTCGGTCGCGGCATGCTCTATGCTTGGTCGGCCATGCGCAAGCTCGCCCTGTGCTGGACGAGCGAAGCCCATCATCTGCCTGCCTACGAGCGAGGGGCACCGCTCTTGCCGATCTGGCATTGGTGGCTTAGCGCGATGGGCGACGCGCTGCTGCACGCAGCGGCAGTGAGCAGCGATGGCAGCGGGGTGCTCATCGTCGGGCGCGGCGGATCGGGCAAATCTACGACTGCGCTAGCCTGCCTCAGCGCCGGGATGGACTATCTCGGCGACGACTACTGCGCGGTGACCCTGGGTCCGCAGCCGCATGTCCACAGTCTATTTTGCACGGCTAAATTGCATCACGACAACCTACATCGCCTGCCGTGCCTTCGGCACACCCGCCGGCTGAGCGAGGAAGAGAAGGTGATCTTCGACCTGCGCGCCGAGTTTGCGGATCGGCTGGCCCGATGCTGTGAGCTCAGGGCAATCCTGGTGCCGGCCTTCTCCAATTGCGCACGCCCATCTCTTGAGCCAGTCTCATCGGCACTAGCGCTGCGTGCCTTGGCACCAAGCACACTCTTCCAACTGGCGGCCTCAGGCGCTGCCGATTTCGAGCGCATCGCTGCGCTGGTGAAGCGCACCCCCTGCTACCGGCTCTGGCTCGGCGAAGAGGTCGGCGCGATGAGCGATATCATCCTCGAACTACTGGGGGCAACGCGCAATGAAAGTCAGCGTCATCATCCCGACATACAACCGAGCTGATCTGCTTCCTGAGGCGATCGCCTGCGCGCGCCAACAACGCTATCCCGACCTAGAGATCATCGTCGTTGACGACGGATCAAACGATCAAACCGCCGACGTCGTGCGAGCGCTGGGCGGGGATATTCACTTCGTCCGGCTGGAGCGCAATCGTGGCGTCGCGACGGCGCGCAACATCGGAGTGTCGGTCGCCTCTGGAGACGTGATCGCCTTTCTGGATAGCGATGATCTGTGGCCGCCGGACAAGCTGCGCACACAGGCGCCGCTCATGCGCGCGGAGATTGATATGGTCTGGGGGAAGACCCAGATTTTGCGCCGCGATCCATCGCATGGCAGGTTCACCCTCTATGACGCGCCATTCTTCACCGTCCTGCTGGGAAGCATGTTGATCCGACGCAGGCTCTTTGACGCCGGCAGCGTCGGACCTTTCGATGAGATGCTGAGGCAACACGAAGACCTCGACTGGTTTCTGCGGGCGCGCGAGCAGTCCGTCCATACCAATACGCACGACGATGTCGCGCTGTACTATCGCCTGCACGGCAGCAGCCTCACGCGCGATGCCCAACTGCGTCTCATCGCCAGCAAGACGATGTTCATATCCGTCCTCAAGCGGTCAATCGAACGGCGGCGAGGGACGAATGTCATCGCTGCGCGCGCTCCCTCTGAACCTAGACCGGAGAGGGTGAGCGTCATCATTCCGGTGCGCAATCAGGAGCGATACCTAGGCGAGGCCATTGCGAGCGCGCTGGCACAGACCAGGCCGCCCGATGAGATCATCGTCGTTGACGATGGCTCCACCGATGGCACATCCGACGTAGCTCGGCAATATGCGGATCGGATTCGATATGTTTACCAACCGCCGCACGGCGCGCCCGCGGCTCGCAATCGTGGCCTCGCGCTTGCCACCGGTGATGCGATCGCCTTTCTGGACGCAGATGACATCTGGCTGCCGACCAAGTTAGAAGCACAGTTGACCGCACTCGAGGCACAACCCGAGATAGACGTGGTGTTCTGCTACGTAGAGCAGTTTGTGAGCGAAGATGCGCAGGAGGTTGTGGCCTCCGTGCCGGATCGCCTGCGCCACCTGCCAGCGGTCTACGCCAGCGGCATGCTGGTCCGGCGCGCCGCTTTCGAGCGCGTCGGGCGTTTCGACGAGCGCTTTATCCGTGCCGACGTCGTTGATTGGATCGTGCGCTCGCGGCAGCGCGGAATTGGCGAACTGACGTTGCCGAATGTGCTGGTGCGTCGGCGCTGGCATGCCGGCAACCTCAGCCGCGTGAGCAGGGCACTCGACAACGAGTATGCCCACGTCGCCAAAGCAGCGCTCGCCCGCCACAGGAATCAGCGCGAATCATGAAGCACGTGCAAGGAGAGGCTTGGCGCTATCTTCTTTCCTTTTATCGTCCGCACGTTTCTGGTTTAGCGATGACGGTAATTTTGTCGTCTTTGCAGATGGGCGCCGGCTTGCCTATCCTGTTCGTCGTTCAACGCATCTTTGACGAAATACTCCCGCGTCGGGATGCGACGAGTCTGCTGGGCTATGTTTTCGCGCTGGCGCTGCTGTATCTCGCGGCCATCACATCGTTATTGCTCGCCCGACGGCGTGGGCTGGCAATGACGCGCCTTGCCACCGCCAGCCTGCGCGAAGACCTGCTCGACCGACTGTATGCGATGACACCGGAGCGCGCGCTCGGCCACGAATTCGCGCCGACCGTGACGACCTTCACATATGACGTAGACCGCGTGGAGAATATGTGCGGCATGCTGGCTGCGCAGGCAATGCCAGCCGTGCTTGTTGTCACGGCGTTCGGAGCTTACTTGTTCCTGCTCAATCCCCTGACCCTGCTGCTCATGCTCGTCACCCTGGCGCTCCTTATCGTGGCACAGCAGCGCATCAGCGCCCGGACCCATCAAGCGGCCAGCGCACACCAGTCGGCGCTGCGCGCCTATGGCGCGCGCACGCTCTTCTCGCTGCGTTACCTCGACCTCATCCAGTCGCGCGGCGCGACGGCCGTTGAGCGCGCCGGCCAACACGAGGCCATTCATCAGCTGCGCCACACCAGCTATCGGTCGGCTTGGAATCGCGCCCTCGTCCAAGTCGCTAACGACGGCGTGATGATGATGGGCCTACTGACGCTACTGTTGATCGGCGGTTATTTCGTAGCATTGCGTGAGCTGACGTTAGGCCAGCTGATCTCTGCTTATGCTGCCTTGGCGCTCATGCGCATGCACGTCGGCAGTCTCACGTCAACGCTGCCTGCGTTTATCGAAGGGAAACTGGCTCTGGAGCATATCTACGCCTTCGCCAGGTCGGTGATGCCACCCCGCCGGACGGGAGGACGACAAATCGAATTCAGCGGACGCTTGGACGTGTGCAGCGTGACTTTCGGGTATGGTAACTTACCCGTGATTCGGGATGTGTCGTTTTCGGTTCGCCCGTCGTCGCTCACCCTCATCGTCGGCGCAAACGGCTCTGGCAAAAGCACGCTGCTGCGACTGATGATCGGTTTGTATCAACCCTGGAGCGGCGCGATCCTGGCCGATGGCGTGTCGCTGTGTGACCTGGACATCCAGCATCTGCGGCGGCAAATTGGCGTGCTGTATCAGGAACCGCTGCTCTTCGCCGGCACGATTCGCGATAACATCGCTTACGGCTTCCCGGGGGTGAGCGATGCAGAGATAGAGCGCGCCGCCCGGCTCGCCTGCGCGCACGAATTCATTACGGCGCTGCCGAACGGCTACGGCACCGCGATCGGCGAGGATGCTCTGCGCTTGTCCGGCGGGCAGCGCCAGCGCATCGCGCTGGCGCGCGCACTGCTGGGCTCACCACGCTTGCTGTTGCTGGATGAACCCACCAACCATCTGGACGGCGAATCGCTGCATGCGATCCTCGCCAACCTAAGTCACCTCGATCATGCGCCGGCGCTGGTCATCACGACACACCGGCCTGCGCTCTTCCCTTCCGCCGATCAGATCGTCGAGCTCTAGACGCAACTTTCGATCCCAAGCCATGAAGCGCCTCGGCTATCTTCCCTCACCGGAGCACGAACTGCTTCTAAAAGCCGGGTTGCTCCGAGACGAGCGCGCACTCGCTGCCTGGCGCGCGTGGACGGCGCGCGTGCGCTTGCCGGACGATGCCGTGGACTCCGCAACCTATCGGCTGCTGCCGCTGGTCTATCACAACCTCATCGCACTCGGCCTTGGGGATACGTCGCTGGCGCTGTTGAGAGGCATCCACCGGCGAACGTGGTACGAGAATCAGATGCGACTGCGCTCGCTGGCCGAGTTGCTCAATCGCTTTCGTGAGGCCGGTATGCCTACGCTCGTGCTTAAAGGCGCCGCGCTGGCGCTGCGCTATTACGACAACGTCGGCCTGCGCCCGATGGACGACGTGGACCTGATGGTTCCGACCGAACGCGCGGCCGAGGCGATTGCCTTGCTCCATCGCCTGGGCTGGCGCGAGCGGCCTTATCGAGAGATACGCGATGTGGATTCGACGGTCATCGCGGCTCGCCACGCGTGGGAATTCATCAACGCGGCCGGGGATCGCATGGATTTGCATTGGCACGCGCTCTTCACGAGCTGCTTCCCAGGCGCCGATGAACCTTTCTGGCACGGCGCGGAGCCGTTGACGGTTGGCTATGCCTCATCGCTCGCCCTCAATGCTACCGATGCGCTGCTTCACACGTGCGCGCATGGCGCACGCTGGAATCTGCTGCCGTCTGTCCGATGGGTGAGCGATGCGATTTACATCCTGCGTTCTGGTCCGCATCGCATCGCATGGCAACGATTCGTGGAGCTGGCGGACTGGCTGGGCGTAACGCCGCACGTACGCGATAGCCTGGACTATCTCATCCAGCATTTCGACGCGCCCGTCCCCGCCGAAGCGCTCGCTCAATTAGCGGCGAACGCGACGGCTGTGCCGCCGGCAGAGCGTCGCGCCTACGCCTACTTCAGCTCCACGCCCGCGAACCTTTTGCCCGGCGTCGCACGCGTGTGGCACGACTACCGGCACTATCGGTCACTATGGATGAGGCGAACGTCGTCGCGGCCACCGATCGGGCTGTTTGCCTACGCGCGGGCCACCTCTGGACAGCCGACCAAT
>JANWXR010000098.1 GCA_025057205.1 Anaerolineales bacterium
GGCCCAGAGCTTCATCCACCTGTGCCTGTAGCCGCAGGTCGAGCGTCAGCCGGATGGCGCGGCTTGCCGGGCGAACGCCGGTGAGCGCCTGCCACCAGTTCTGCGGCTCCCCGCTGTGCAGGACGTTGTCCTCGGCAGCTTCGATACCTGCCAGCCCATAGAACGGCGACACGTAGCCGAGCACCGGGCTGAGGGCCGGGTAGGGATAGTAGCGGGTATATGCGCCGGGCCTGCCGCGCGTCTCGGCCAGCACCCGGCCGTTGCGGTCGTAGATGTTGCCGCGTGCGAAGCGCCGCTCCAGTAGGAGCCGGCGCGGGTTGTCGTTGCGCGCCCGCAACTGCTCCTGCACCGCCAGCGCCCAATAGCCACCGGCCAGCGCCAGCAGGAAGAAGCCGGCCATCAGGACGAGCGCGAGGCGGTTGAGGTGAGGGGGCATGGGGGAGGGAGTGGAGAGTGGGGACTGGAGATTGGGGAGTGGAGATTGGAGATTGAAGACTGAAGACTGAAGACTGAAGACTATAGGCCGCGTTTGGCTTGTGAACCCGATAGGCGCAGCAGCAGGCCGAGCATGATGAATTGCACCAGCAGCGATGAGCCGCCGTAGCTCATGAACGGCAGCGTGACCCCGGTGAGCGGCACGACTTTGATGACGCCGCCGATGATGAGAAGCGCCTGCAGGCCGGTGAGCGCAGAGAGGCCGGCGGCCAGAAGCTGGTCGAAGGCGTTGCGCGCGCGCGCGGCGATGTGCAGCCCGCGCAGGACGAAGGCGCCCAGCAGCGCCAGCGCGCCGATCATGCCGAGCAAGCCCCACTCCTCCGCCAGCGCGGCGAAGAGGAAATCGGAGTGCGCCACCGGCACCAGGCCCGGAGCGCCCAGCCCCGGCCCGCGCCCGAACACGCCGCCCTCTGCGACCGCCATCAGCGATTGGACGATTTGAAACGAACGCCCGCTCGGGTCGTCCCACGGGTCCCACCACGCCTCCACCCGCACGCGCACCACGTCGAAGGCTGCGTAGGCAAACAGGCCGCCGAGCAGCAACAGCATCAGTCCTACCAGCACATAAGCCGCCTGGCCGGAGGCCAGATACACCATCACCAGAAAGACCAGAAAGAACAGCGTGCCCGTGCCGAGGTCGCGCTGGGCCAGCAGGATGAGGAGCGAGAAGCCCCACATGAGGAGCAACGGCAGAAAGTAAGGGAAGCGCGGGAAGGGCGCGGCCTGCGGCGGGAAAATCTGCTCGCGCCTATCGGCCAGGTAGGCCGCCAGAAAGACCACGAGCAGCAGTTTGAGCAGCTCTGCCGGCTGAAGGAATACACCGAACGCGCCGCCCAGCCACAGCTCCGCGCCGAAGCCTTCCGGGTTGACGCCGATGAAGAGCGTCAGCGCCGTCAGCGCCAATCCGAGCGCGAACCAGGTGTAGCGATAGCGGCGCAGCCAGCGCAGGTCCCCGGCCAGCCCGATGACCCCGATCATTGTGGCGGTGGCTACCGCCAGCCACAGCGTCTGTCGCAGGCCGAAGCCCGGCGCAAGCCGCCAGATGAGGGCCAGTCCCCAACCGCTCAACAGATAGGCGATGGGGAGGAGATACGGGTCGTGCTGCGGCAGGAAGCGGCGCGCAACGAAGTGCGCACCGAGCGCACAGGCCAGCCACGTCCCCGGCAGCAGCCAGAATCTCAAATCTCCCGGCTCCACGCCCCAGGTGTTTGCGCGTGCAAACGGCGCCAGAGTCAGCGCCGCCGTGCAGGCCAGAACGAACAGGCCCGCGAGAAGGAAGAGGGTCCCTTCGCGGCGGAGCATGGAGGAGAGGAGTAGAAAGTAGAGCCGCCTACTTTCTACTCCCCACTTTATTATTGAGATACTTCCCCACCAGCAGCCGCAGCCGCTCTTTGGTTTCGGGCGGGATGCGTTCGGGGGCAGTGATGATGGCGTTGGCCAGCGCGTTCTCGCATGAGCAGGAGAATGACTCTTTCGTCAGCATGGCCACCAAGTTGACGATGGCCTGTTGCGCATGCTCGGTGTTGGCGTTGAGGGTCTTGATGACCATCTCCACCGTCACCGGCTCGGCGGAGGTGTGCCAGACATCGTAATCGGTGACGTGGGCCATGCAGGCGTAGCACATCTCGGCCTCGCGCGCCAGGAAGGCCTCAGGCGAGGCCGTCATGCCGATAATGCTGAAGCCCAGCTTGCGGAAGACGTGGCTCTCCGCCTTGGTGGAGAAGCGCGGCCCCTCGATGGTGACGAACGTGCCGCCGGTGTGTACGGGCACGCGTGTTGCCTTAACCGCTTCATGGACGAGCGCCGAAAGCTGCGGGCAGAACGGCTCGGCCACGCCCACGTGCGCCACCAATCCGTCGCCGAAGAAGGTGCGCTCGCGCAGGCGCGTGTTGTCGTAGATTTGGTCGGGGATGACGATGTGGCCGGGCGCGTAGTCGTCGCGCAGCGAGCCGCAGGCGCTGATGGAGACGATGCGCCGCACGCCGAGGACCTTGAAGGCGTAAATGTTGGCGCGGTAGTTGACCTCGCTGGGCGTCAGACGGTGGCCCTTGCCATGTCGCGCCAGGAAGGCTACCCGCTGCCCGTTGAGCGTGCCAAGGATGAGCGGGTCGCTTGGCGCGCCGAACGGGGTGAGGATGTGACGCTCTTCAATGTGGGTCAGGCCGCGTATGTTGTACAGGCCCGAGCCGCCGATGATGCCGAGGATGGGATTGTCAGGCATAGAGTTCGTCTACTCCATCTCAATCTTCAGTTTCACTCGGCCGATGCCGATGACGTCGCCGGGCAGGACGGGCGTGGGTGCGGTGATGGTCGTATGGTTCAGGCGCGTGCCGTTGCGGCTGTCCAAGTCCTCAAGCCACCATTGATTTTCTCTGTAATAGAGGAGCGCGTGCTCCAGCGAGCAGGCCTCATCCGGCAGCGTGACGGTGTTGGTCGGCGCGCGGCCCAGTGAGGAGACCGGCAGCAGCGGGAAGGCCGTACCGGCGCTCAGGTCTGGCGCTTCGGACTCCATCACCACGAGCCGGCCCAGCTTTTGCGTGCGCGCTTCGTGGGTGCGCGCCGCCGCACGCAGGTCGCGCCACAACAGCCAGAACAGTGCCGCCAGGAAGCCGTAGAGCAGCACGGCCAGCGTCAGGCGGATGAAGAACATGACGGTGGCGGGGTCCATGTGGCTTCATTGACTCAGCGGCGGATGGGCTGGGTTGGGCTTGCATCGAATGGCAGGGTGGGCACGTCGGGCCGGGAGGGGGCAGGCGGTGGACCGCCGGGCGGCTCGTCGCCGGCGGGCGGCTCGAATGAGGCCTCATCCTCGCCATAGATAATCAGTACGCCGGCTAGCGAAATCACGTCGCCGGGCCGCAGCACGCACTCCTGCACGCGCTGGCCGTTGACGTAGGTTCCGCCTGTCGAGCCGAGGTCGTAGAGTACGTAACGACCGAAGCGCAGGCGCAGCTGGGCGTGCGCGCGCGAGACGCGCGGGTCGTCGAGGACGATGTGATTATCGAGGCGGCGGCCCAGGCTGATGATGGGCTGAGTGAGCGAGACGGTCTTTTCTCCGCGAATAATCAGGAAGGCGTTAGGCGGCGCGGCGGCGGTTGCCGACCCCGGCGGCAATGGCCCGGTGACGGGCTTGTAGCTTGCAGTCTGCTGAATCGGTGCGCTTTCGACGACAACGGAGACGCTGCGTGGCTTGAGGGCCGGGTCGGCCAGAATCGCAATCTCCGGTTGTTGGGGCAGGGTGATGTTGCCCTCGCGCGCGGCTGCCACCAGTTCCTGCGCCAGGATTTCAGCCAGGCGGGGCTGCTCGCCGAGCAGCGCCTGTGCGTCTTCCGGGTGCAGGTGCAGGGTGTAGCGCAGCGCGGGCGTGCCGGCGGCAGCGCTGTCCTCCAGGGCGCGTGCCAGTTGCAGGGCAACATCGCGCGGCTGGAGCCGACCCCGGAACAACCGGGCCAGCGTGCCCTCCACCAAGTCTTCCATCCGTTGTTCGATCTTGGAAAGCTGGCCTTTCATGCTAGAGATTATACGCCCTTTTGAATGACCTGCCTCAGGCGCGAGGGTTGGTATACTTAGGGGCGCAGTGGTTTCGAGAAGCCACGAATTGAGCACGAATGAGTACGAATGGACACGAAACATTCGTGTCCATTCGTAGTTGAAGGGCGTGCTCTGTAGCCGCTGGGAACGTATCGCCCGCATGGCCTGCAATCCGTTTCATAACGGATGAAACGGATGATATGGATGAAACGGATGGGATGGATGGTATGGCCGGTGCCTTATCCGTTTCATCCGTTCCCAATCCGCTGCATTTCTATGACGACCGGACGCTTCATTAGATTAACTTCGCTCGCTTCGTGCGCAGGTTGAGCAGGCAAGCTTGGGCCGGAGGCCCTGGCGCACGTGTTGCGCCCGCTCGCCAGCACGTTCCTCGCCGCGGATTATCCGAACTTGCTCGTCGGCCTCGCCGCGCCGGACGACGCTGCCGTGTACCGTTTGAACGCGGAGCAGGCCATCATCGCTACCACGGACTTCTTCCCGCCGGTGGTGGATGAGCCGTATCCCTACGGCGCGATTGCGGCAGCCAACGCCCTCTCCGACGTGTATGCCATGGGCGGCGAGCCGCTCCTTGCCCTCAACCTGCTGGCCGTGCCCGACGATATGCCGGCGGAGCTTGTCTCCGAGATCTTGCGCGGCGGTGCGGAGAAGGTGCGCGAGGCAGGGGCCGTCATCGCCGGCGGTCACACCGTCACCGACAAGGAGCCGAAGTATGGGTTGGCCGTGATCGGCCTTGTTCATCCCGACCGCCTGCTGACGAAGGGCGGCGCGCGCCCCGGCGATCGGCTCCTCCTCACCAAGCCGCTGGGCACGGGCACGATTACCACCGCCAATAAGCAGGGCAAGGCCGAGGCCGCACATGTCGAGGCTGCCATCACCTCCATGCTGCGACTCAACCGGGCGGCTTCCCGTGCGGCGCAAGCCGCTCACGCGCACGCCCTCACCGACGTCACCGGTTACAGCTTCCTCGGCCACGCGCATGAGCTGGCATATCTCTCTCAGGTGAAGCTGCGGATTGCGTGGGAGGCGCTGCCCTGGCTGCCCGGCGCGCATCGGTATGCCGAGAAGTGGATTTTTCCCGGCGGCGCGGGCCGCAACGCCGAGTTCTATAAGCCGTGGGTGACGTTCGAGCGCGCGCTGGCGGAGTGGGAGCAGCATTTGCTCTTCGACCCGCAGACTTCGGGCGGGCTGCTCATGGCCGTCCCGCCGGAGCAGGTCGAGACTGCGCTAGCGGAGTTGCGCGCCGCCGGCGAAGCGGGCTGGGTCATCGGCTCGGTGGAAAGCGGCGGCGGGGAGATTGTGGTGGGGTAGTCTTCAGTCTTCAGTCATTGCTCGTAAGACTGAAGACTTATGACTCTTCCCCCAACACGCCCTGCATCGGCAGTGTGGCGCCGCCGTCTATGAGGATGACCTGGCCGCGAATCATCTCGGCGGCGGGAGAGCAGAGGAAGGCGACGACGCTGGCCACATCTTCCGGAGTGACCAGCCGGCCCGCCGGCGTTGCGCGTGCAGCTCTTTCGAGCACGTCGCCGCCGCGCATGGTCGCAAAGTGTTTGAGCGCATCGGTGGCCACAACGCCGGGCGAGACCGCGTTCACCACAATCTTCATCGGGGCCAGCTCCACTGCTAGATAGCGGGTCACCGCTTCGAGCGCAGCCTTGCTCGCGCCCACTACCACGTACTCCGGCAGCACGCGGAACGAGCCGGGGCTGGTAAGGTTGATGATGCGGCCGCCGCCGCGCGCGGCCATGCCCGGCGCGGCCCGCTGCGCGGCAAATAGCGCCGCCCGCGCGTTGATGTTCATCGTCCAGTCCCAGCCTTTGATTTTCTGCTCCATCACCGGCCGGTTGTAACCGGAGGCCGCGTTGTTGATGAGGATGTCCGCGCCGCCGAACTCGCGCTCGGTCTCCGCAAACAGTGCCTCGATGCCTTCGGGCGTGCCCATATCGGCTTTGACCACGAGCGCGCGCCGGCCCAGCGCGCGGATGGCCTCGGCGGTGGCTTCGGCGGGCGCCCGGTTGCGGAAGAAGTTGACGACCACATCTGCGCCCTCGCCGGCGAGCTTGAGCGCGATGGCTCGGCCGATGCCGCGCCCCGAGCCGGTGACGATGGCGATTTTGTTTTCAAAGAGCATGGAAGAGTGCCCTGAAAAAAATAAGGATTTTAGCCGGCGAAATGAACGCAGAGCGAAATTCGAAAAGCGCCCAGGAAGCGTCGCCAGGCGCGGACGAAAAACAAAAAAGCTTCCACATTTTGCGCCGAAGCATAGGCGCCGTCGGTGACCAGCGTGTCCAGCTCCGTGCGTTCCTTCAGGTTGGGCAGGGCTTCGTTCAGGAGTTGGGCGTCGCTGGTGTTGTTCGGGGCGACCTGGACTTTGGTAATCAGCTGAAGCGCATTCTGCGGGTCGCAGGTCTCGGTCAAGTTGACGACGTAGCCCTTGGAGTGAGCCGTGCCTTTGGTGTGATCGCTGGCTTCCGGGTCATCCAGCGATTGCAGACAGCCGGAAGACAGCTCGTGGTTTTCTTTGGCACGCGCCTGCTGCTCATGGACGTGAAAGTTCTCGGTGAACAGGCGCTGCACCACCTGGAAAGCGGCTTCGGCGGCATGGTTGGGCGCCGGCGCCTGCAACAGAACGTACAACGCCTGCCCGACCGCCTGGAGCTGGGCCTCGCTGCGCACTTGCAAGGCCACCCGTTGCTGGTCGGTGATGGCTTCGAAGGCCTGTTCCAGCAGGTTGACCCCGTGCGTCAGCGGGTAGCGGCTCAGCCGTTGCCGAAAGTTATACAGCGTCCGCAGCTTGAACTCGCCTTCGCCCAGTCGGCTATAGCCCAGCGCATAGCGCACTTGCAGGTTGTACAAGCACTGCTCATACAGCTCTTCATCGCTCCAGCCAAAGTCAGACTTGAGCGCTTCCAGACCGACCAAGACATTTACCCGCACATTCGGGCGCGACAGTTCTTGTGAGTATAGAACGGCAAGGGCCTGTCCGTCAATCCGGCAGAAGAAATGGGTGAGTGCACTGAACAAAGTCCATTTGAACCGCGAAGACGCCAAGAATGCTAGAAAAACAAAAGCGAATCCTT
>JANWXR010000099.1 GCA_025057205.1 Anaerolineales bacterium
CCGCAGATTGAGCAGATTTTCGTGGAGAAAATCTGTAGCCATCTGTGACATCTGTGGATTCTTTTCAATGGCCGGGAGTTATGGCCTGAGCAGTTACGCTTGCCTCGCATTATACCGCCAGGCTTATCAGAAATTCACGCACCCGGCTCATGTTTTGCGCCCAGGTGGGATGGCGCTCGTAGCGCGCGCGGGCGGCAAGGCTCATGGCGCGCAGCCGCTCGCGGTCGGCGAGGAAGGTCTGAAGGGCGCCGGCCAGCGCCGCCGGGTCCTCCGGCGGGACGAGGTAGCCGTCCACGCCGGGCGTAACGATTTCGTGCGCCGCGCCCGCTGTGGTCGCAATGACCGGCAGCCCGTGCGCCATCGCCTCGAGATAGACGATACCGAAGCCTTCATACGACGAGGGCACGGCGAGGAGATGATGCGTTTCGAGCTGGGCGCGCAGTTCGGCGTCGCTGAGGCGGCCAAGAAACGATACGCGGTTGAGTAGAGACGCGCCGCTGCCCGTCTCAACCATTGCGCGGATGCGGCGCATGATGCGGCGCCCATATTTCGGGTCAGCATCCAGCCGCCCGACCACGCTCAGGCGCCACTCGCCCCGAACCTGCGCCAGTGCAGCGAGCAGCGTGTGCAGGCCCTTGCGCGGGATGACGTTGCCGACGAAAAGCACGCGCAGCGGGCCGGCTGCTATGGCGCGCGCCTCGATTTGCGCCGACGTGAGGGCGGGCGCCAGGTGGTCGGCGGCGGGGTGGGCGACGATGCTTCTCAGCCCCTCCCCCCTCTCCCGGTAGCGGGAGAGGGGGAAGGGCTGGGGGTGGGGGGTGAGGGCGCTCACTGCCTCCCGCGTCGTCTCGCTGTTGAACACGAAGCCGTCCACGCTGCGCAGGTAGGCAGCCTCGATGCAGCGATACAGCGCATTCTGCCAGGCGGGCCGGCGCTCGCAGGAGCGCAGATGGTGGACGATACTGATGAACGGGTAGCGGACGCGGGGCCGCAGCCGGCGATTGAGCAGGAAGAGCGAGGGGTGATTGAGTTCGTCCTGCAGCAGCACATCGTAGCGGGCCGCGGCCAGACGCCGGCGCAGCTCAATGGAGAAGTTCTGGGTCAGATGCGCTGCGTAGTTGCGCCACGGCAGCGAGATCACCTCCACCTCGTCTCCCGCCGCCCGCAGGTGCGCTACCAGCTGCCGGTCATACAAATAGCCACCGGAGACGGTGTCCGGCGAGCCGTAGATGATGAGGCCGAGGCGCATGATGAAGTGGAGAATAGAGATTGGAGATTGACGGCGCCAATCTCTACTTTCTACTCTCTACTCTCTGCGTGTACGCCGCCCAGGCAATCTCGTTTTCCCAAAGTTTCACGGTGATGGCGGTGAGCGTCTCGGCGCGGATGCGCTCGGCGAGCGTTTGGCACAGGATGCGGGCGAAGTGCTCGATGCTGGGGTTGAGGCCGGCGAACTCGGGCAGGTCGTTCAGGGTCTGGTCGCGGTAATGCGCCACCAGCGCCTCCAAGTTGCGCTCGATGTCCACGATGTCCACGAGATAGCCGTGCTGGTCGAGCCGGTCGCCCTCCAGTTGAACTTCAACAACATAGTGATGCGAGTGGCGGAGGTTTTCCGCGCCCCAGTCCCCGCCGACGAGGAAGTGCTGGGCAATGAAATCGCGCTTGACGGCGACGGTGTAGCGGTGAGAGGTGTGTGAGGGCATGGTGGTTCTTGAGGGGAGAGGGGAGATTGAAGATTGGAGATTGGAGATTGAAGATTGAAGACTGAAGACTGAAGACTGAGCTTCAGCCGCCGGTTGTTTCCCAGGCCAGGGCGTGATACTGCGTCCAGCCGGCGTGCAAGCAGTGTTGCATGGCCAGGCTGCCGCGCAGGCTGCGCACATACTCGCCGCGAAACGGCAGACGCAGTGCGTGCCCGCCGAGGCGCAGAAACCAGGCCGGGGGCCGGGCGCAGATAGGGCGTCAGGTTCACATGTTGCACGAGCCGCAAGCCGCAGCGCACCGCCACCTCCTTCGTCTCGGCGACGGTGAGCAGGTTGCTCAGCCGCCAGCCTTTCCGAAACTCATCGAGCCGGCGCGCGGCCTCTGGGGTCGCCGGCTCGGCCTGTGCAAGAAAATCATCGCAGATGACGAGGCGCGCTCCGGGTGTCAGCACGCGCGCCGCTTCGCGGAAAAACCGCTCCGCATCCAGCGCGTGCGCGAAGGACCCGATGGCCCAGGCCGCCCGAAACGGGCCGAACTCGGGCAGGTGGAGGAAGTCGCCCCAGACGAACCGGCAGCGCTGGGCCAGCCCGCGCGCAGCCGCACGCTGATTGGCCAGCAATGCCTGCAAAGCGCTCACGGTCAGTCCGGTCACGGTCACAGCGTAACGCTCCGCGACCCAGGTGGCGGTGCCGCCGAGGCCGCAGCCCAGGTCGAGCACGCCTGCCCCGTCAGGCAGGTCTGCCAGCTGCGCCAGGCTTGCGGTCAGCGCGTTGAGATACTCAAACGCTTCGCGCCCGGAGCGCACGCCCGGCCCCCACACTTGCCGATGGATGGCAGCCACCTCGAAGCCGCTGCCGAACCAGCGCAGGAAGGGCGCGGTGTTCTGGTCATAGTAGGCGGCGACAGGGGAGTGGAGCGTGGACACTTCAGTAGCGGAAGATGACCTGGAGCGCCTGGTCGGGGTGCTGGTCGAGGAGGGCGTAGGCTGTTGATGAGTCAGAAAGTGGAAAGGAGTGGGTGATGAGCCGGGAGGGTTTCATCTCGGCGAGCCTTTGCCAGGCGACCCGGAGGCGGCGCGCCTTTGTCCAGCGCGCCTGCAATTCAGGCGTGAGCGTGCTCACCTGCGAGCTGATAAGGCGCAGTCGTTCGCGGTGAAAGCGCCCGCCGAGGTCCACCGGGTGGCGCTTCTCGCCGTACCACGAGCCGACAACGATGCGCCCAGCAAAGCCCGTCGCTGCAATTGCACAATCGAGCGCAGCGGGCGAGCCGGTGAGTTCGTAACACAGGTCGGCGTTCAGGGCAGGCGCTTCGTCAGGGTCAGCGCTGGCAGTTGCACCCAGTTTCAGCGACCACTCGCGGCGCAGGGCGAAGCGGTCGAACGTGTGGAGCGAGTCCAGCGGCAGGCGCGCCAGCAGCGCCGTCGTCAGCAGGCCGACCACGCCCTGACCGAATACCGCCACGCGCTCACCGATGAGCGGCGCGCCGTCGAGCAGGAAGTTGACGGCAGTCTCCATGTTCGGCAGGAAGACGGCGTCTTCGGGCGACAGGCCCTCGGGCAGCGGTTGAAGTTCGGCGACCGGCGCGACGAAGGCGCTGGCGTGCGGCTGAAAGGCGAAGACCAGTCGGCCCATCCAGTCCGCCGCCACCTCCGGCCCTAGCTCGGTCACGCGCCCGACGGCAGCATAGCCGTAGCGCAAGGGATAGGCGAAGTTTCCTGAAAGCGCACTGAGGGTCGCGTCCACGCTCAGGCCGCGCGGGAATTGCCCGCGATACACCAGCATCTCCGTGCCGGCGCTGATGGCCGAGCAGATGGTTTGCACCCTCGCCTCGCCGGGGCCGGGCGCGGCCAGCGGCTCGGTGCGCGCTTCCACCCGGCCGGGCGCGGTGAAGTAGAGGGCATGGCGCTCCATGAGTCAGACCGCTGTCTGCCTGTGGTCAATCTCCGCTTCCACAATCACATCCTCCCCCAACATCCGGCAGCGAACGTTGTGCAGCGTCAGGTCGAGCGGCGCAGCGATGGCGTTGAGGCCGCCGACCAGGCGCGGCGCGAGGGTGACGATCAGCCGGTCGGTTAGGCGTTGCTCCAGAAAAGCGGTGATGGTTTGCGCGCCTCCCTCGACCATTAGGCTGGCAACACCTTGTGCGCCGAGCCAATCGAGCAGGGCGGGCAGGGCGACGTGGCCGTGCGAGTCGGCGGGCAGGCGGATGACGCGCGCGCCGGCGGCCTCCAGCGCGGCCTGACGCTCAGCGGGCGCTGCCTCCGTGGTCGCCAGCCACAGCGTGTGCGTGGGATGGCGCAGCAGGCGCGCACTTAGTGGGCAACGCAGGCGGCTATCGAGCACGATGGGCTGCGGGTTGGGGCCGCTCGCGTGGCGCACGGTCAGTTGCGGGTCATCGCTCAAGACGGTGTTGACGCCGACGAGGATGGCCGCGTGGGCGGCGCGCAGTTGATGGGTGAAGGCGAGTGATTGCGGGCCGCTCAGGGCGAGCGGCCGGCCCGGCGCGGCGGCCAGGCTGCCGTTCAGGCTTTGGGCGTAGGTGACGGTGACGAAGGGGCGTCTCAAGCGCCGGAACCGTTGAAGGGCAACGTCAGCAGATGGCGCATGCGCTCGACCTTGGTGCGCAGGTAGTGGGCGTTAGCAGGTGTGACGCTGGGCTGGAGCGGTACGCGGTCGGTGACGTTGATGCCCAGCGCCCGCAGGCTTTCGATCTTGCTCGGGTTGTTGGTGAGCAGGCGGATGGAGCGTACGTTCCAGTCACGCAGGATGAGGGCGGCCACCGTGTAGTCGCGCTCGTCGGCTTGGTGACCAAGCAGCAGGTTGGCGTCCACCGTATCGTAGCCCAGGTCTTGCAGATTGTAGGCGCGCAGCTTGTTGAGCAGGCCGATGCCGCGCCCTTCCTGACGGAGGTAGATGAGCATCCCCTTGCCGGCATGGGCGATCAGGCTGAGGGCGCTGCGGAGTTGTTCGCCGCAGTCGCAGCGCCGGGAGCCGAGCACATCACCCGTAAAACACTCGGAGTGGACGCGCACCAGAAGGTTATCCTGCCCCTCTAGGTCGCCCATGCTCAGAGCTAGATGCTCCTTGTCGTCCAGATTGTTGTGATAGAGCACCAGCCGGAACTCACCCTCGTTCGTAGGGATGCGGGCAACGGCCATGCGCTCGATCCGTAGCTTCGACATAAACGTTTGTTTACGCTTTCTCCCGACGCAGGTCCAGCACCAAAGTCACAATCAGCAACGCTTCGATAATTTTGTCCGTCCAGCCGATCTGGCCGAGAAACGTCTCGAAGCTTTTATCGCCGATGGCCACCCAAAGCAGGATGGTAACGGCGGTGTAGGCGATAAGGGCGTAATGTACCCAACGCTCGCGCCCGGCCAGCCAGCTCTGTAGAAAGGCCGGTGGCCAGAGCAACGCGACCAGCAGCGCCAGATATCCCAGGCCGTTGAGGACGAAGGACAGGCCGGCGCCCGGCACCAGGTAAAAGTGAATGGCGGCCGTCGCCACGGTCAGGGCGAAGATCGCCCACCGTAACCATGAGATATTCATGGAGGCTTCTTGGATTATGAGCTTGTTGGCAGGTTCGCCTGGGTTGACTGGATTGTATCACTCAACCCGGTCTTTAGGTATGGGCAGCGCTGACGGGTTCACAGGGGGATAGAGAAGCAAGTTGGGCACGGAGTGAACGTTTGGGTGCACACAAAACCTGTCAACTGCACCCTGAGCGGACGCTGAGCGAGGCCGAAACAGCGGTCGAAGGGGTGGCACGTTCCCCAACAACCTTTACGTGCACACCGAACGTTGCACCGTTTGAAGCTGAGCTTATTGCTCAGCCGACGTTGGTCTGCGGCCCGCTTGCCAGGACGCCCTCCGGCCCGCCCCGGTCAATCTCCCAGGGATAGACGATGTAGGCGTCGGTGAAAGCGGCGTAGTAGGTGGGCAGGCTCTTGGTAAAGAGGGAGCGCTTGGGATTGTAGTGAAGCACGCACAGTTCGGGCATGCCGCCGGCGGCCTCCACGCGGTTCTTGACGGCGGTGATGGTGCGCCCGCTGCCCCACACGTCGTCCACAACCAGCACGCGCCGGTTGGCCAGCAGGCGGTCTTCGGGGAACTGCAGGAAGTTAGGCCAGACCATCAGCTTGGCGGCCTGCCCTGCCTGTAGCTCGTTGGGGAAGTCCACCGAGGCCGTCAGCACAATTTTGATGTCGAGCGCCTCGCAGAGCATGCCGCCCGGAACCAGTCCACCGCGCGTAATCATAAGCATGGCATCGAAAGTGCCGCGGAACTGTGGCAGCAGCGCGTCAATCAACCGATCTACTTCTGCCCAGGTCAGCACTTCTTGTCGCGTCATGGGAGGCTTCTTTCTCAACTCAGGCGGGCTTTAGGCCCAACACGGCCGCCACCGGCGCTGGCGCGGGAATGGATTCAACACTCTGTCCCTGAGCAACGGCACGCTCCGCGTCACGCGCCCACAGGAACATGCAGGTGTGGTAGGCGGTAGTGATGTAGCTGGAAAAGGCGCTGATGATGGCCAGCAGCGTGCCGGCCACCAGCACGCCCAGAATGACTCCAGTGATCAGGGCAATCTCGTTGCCGGTGGCCGCCAGCCCCAGCGCGATGGCTATGCCCAGCAGCACCGAGAGGAAGCCCAGCAGGCCGCCCACTAGGTTCACTACCGTGCTGACGCCGATCTCGGTGACGGCGACCAGCAGCAGGTTCTTTTTGACGATCTCCGTCGCGCGACGGATGCCGCCCGCTAGATTCAAGTCCTCGATCACCATCGCCGGCAGAATGAAGTATGTTGCCGTCGTCCAAACCGTGTTGAGCAGGTCGGCAATGAGCACGCCGAGCGGGTTGGGCCGCCCACGCCGTCCTCGACCGCGGGCAAAGTTCTCAAGGAGCTTCACCAGCGTCGAGACCGCTGCCAGGCTGAGGATGTCCCACCAGTCGCGCCGGACGATGGCCCAGGCCTTGTCCATACGCCCATCGCCCTCAGCCACATAACCATAGACCAGATACGCCGTCATGGCGGAGAAAATATAGGCGATGGCGTACTGAATGAAAATCAGGATCGCCCCCGCAATGCCCAGCGCCACGTTCCCAGAGTCTGTGCCGCCCAGCAGCAAGACAAGGAGGATTAGGGGGATGGAACTGAGCAGGCTGGCGACGGCGCCAACGAACAGGCCATATATAGACGGCTTGATGAGGTCGCCGTCCTTGTGCGCCATGTCCAGAGCCTGGCCAACAAAGCCAAAGCCGCGCTTGATGGACTCAAACATAGGACAACCTGCTCCGAGTAGCTGCGCGCGATGATAGCACTCCGCGTCATGCGGCGCAAACCCGCCCGGGATGTACGCATAGGGGTACGAATGGGGGAACACGAATGGACACGAATGGGGG
>JANWXR010000009.1 GCA_025057205.1 Anaerolineales bacterium
GAGGAAGTCGAGCGGCGACTGGCCGCTTACACTTCGCCGGAGACCGACCCACGCGCTGCTGCCGAAATGCTGAACATCATCCGTTCCGGGATGACCGACCCCGACGCCCCACTGCCGGAAGTGTTGCCGCCCGTCGTCCCCCGCGCCGCTTCATCCGTTCAAGATCGCCGCGCCGCCCGCCGCCGCGCGCGCGAAGTTGGAGTAGAGGACTAGAGATTAGAGATTAGAGATTAGAGATTAGAGATGGGGCGTTGGGGGTGCTCTGTTGCGATCATGAGTGTGGTAAAGCGGGTGGCATGACCAAATTGCCTATGACCAGCCGTTACGTTCGCTTTGCCCAATTGGCCTATCGCGCTGCCAAAGCCGTCTTCCCGAAATACCGGCACAAGAAAGGCAAGAAGACCTTCACCCAACCCTAGTTGGTCGCCTGTGTCTGGATGAAGGATGCACTTGAACGTGGGCTATCGGGCTTGCGAAGATTGGCTGCGCGCAACCGACCCAGTGCGCCGGGTATTGGAATTGCAGACCGTCCCGGATCACACCACGCTCCATCGCGTCTTTGGCCGCCTGACCGAAACCCGCGCGCGGCAGCTGTTGGAGCGCGTGCTGGCCGAGCTGGACGTTCAGGAAGACGTCATCGCTGGCGGCTCGACCGGCCTTACGTTGAGCAGCGCCGGCGCCTACTCTCGGACACGCAGCGGTAAAGCCTATCGCGGCTGGGTCAAAGGCTCGTATGCTGTTGGCACCCAGAGCCAGTTGATCCTGGTCGCCCGCGCCGGTCGTGGGGACACCACAAGTGATGCTCGACTGTTGGAGCCCTTGCGCAATGGTGCCCAAGCCTATGCCCGCAGGCAAGACTGGGTCTTTTTGACTGGGTCTTTTTGGCCGATGCGGGTTGGATGGCCAAGCGGTCAGAGAACGCGACTTGATCCCGCCCGTTCGTCGTGGGGGCAAGCTGGTCGTGCTCGAACGGAAAGCCCGTGCTGACTTGGTGGCCCAGGCACGCCTGGAAGGCTTGTTTGGTCAACGGTGAAAAACAGAAACGGTGCATTTGGTCATCAAGCGCAAGTTTGGCGGCGACGTTCGCTCACGGCTTTGGCGGCGGCAGGACTGCGAACTGCTCATCAAGGCGGTGGTGTACAACCTCTACTGCTACATTGTCACTTGCTCCACGCATGATCGTAACCAAGCAGGGGTGATGACTGCTATTCGCGGCGGATTCGGCTGCCATGAGTATAATCCTGTCGGCGAAGCCTTTGCCTATGCCTTATCTTTGCATTCATGCTCATTTTTATCAGCCGCCGCGAGAGAATCCATGGACCGACGAGATTGACCGCGAGCTGACGGCTGCGCCTTTCCACAATTGGAACGAACGCATCAACGAGGAGTGCTACCGCGCCAACGCCTTCGCCCGTGTTCTCGCCGACGACGGGTGCGTGGTGGACATCCTCAACAACTACGAATATATCTCGTTCAACTTCGGGCCGACGTTGCTCTCCTGGCTGCGCACCTATGCCCCTGATGTGTATGACCGCATCCGCGAGGGCGACGCCGCCAGTCGCAGGCGGCTAGGCCATGGCAACGCCATTGCCCAAGTGTACAACCACGTCATCCTCCCACTGGCAACGCGGCGTGACAAGGTGACGCAGGTGAAGTGGGGGCTGGCCGACTTTCGCTACCATTTTGGCCGCGAGGCCGAAGCCATCTGGCTGGCCGAGACGGCGGTGGACGAAGAGACGCTGGAGGTGTTGGCCGAAGCCGGCATGCGCTTCGTCATCCTGGCGCCACGGCAGGCCGCGCGCATTCGTCCGCTCTACGGTGGTGATTGGCAAGACGTCTCCAACGGCAGCATTGACCCCTCGCGCGCCTACCTGTGCCGCCTGCGCAACGGGCGCAGCTTGGCCTGCTTCTTCTACGACGGCGCACTGGCGCACAGCGTCAGCTTCGGGGATGCGCTGGTTAGCAGTGTCGCCTTTGTGCAGCGTTTGCGTGCCGCCGTGGATGAGCGTCGCAGCCACATGCAGCTCATTCATTTCGCCACCGATGGCGAGACCTTTGGTCATCACAAAAAGCATGCCGAGCGCACACTGATCTACGCCGTTACACATGAAGCTCCACGTGCCGGCTTTACCCTAACCAACTACGCTGCTTATCTCGACATCGCGCCGCCGGAGTGGGAAGTGCAGATCAGGCCGAACACTTCGTGGAGCTGTGCGCATGGAATAGGCCGATGGAAAGAGGATTGTGGCTGCCATAGCGGGCGCGTTCCCGGTGGCCATCAGCGCTGGCGCGCGCCGCTGCGGGCTGCGCTCGACCGACTGCGCGACTCTCTGGCGATCATTTATGAGCGGGAGGCGCGCGGACTGCTCGGTCCGGATGTGTGGGCGGCGCGCGACGCTTACGGGGAGTTGCTGGCGCAGCGCACGCCGGAGCAGGCCGACGCTTTCCTGACGCGCCTCAACCGGCGCGCTCTCTTGAACGAAGAGCGCGAGCGTGCGCTGACGCTGCTGGAGATGCAGAAGCACGCGCTCTTCATGTACACCAGCTGCGGCTGGTTCTTCGACGACATCTCCGGCCATGAGACGGTGCAGGTGCTCAAGTATGCGGCGCGCGCTATTGACCTGGCGACGCGCTTCGCAACCAACGACCTGACCGCGCAGCTGCTGGCCGACCTGGAAAAGGCCGAGAGCAACCTGCCTCCGTATCGCCATGGCGCCGACGTCTACCGGCAGCTGGTGTTGCCTGTCGCCATACAGCCGGAGCAGGTGGCCGCCGGCCACGCCATCGCCGCGCTCGTCCACCCGTTCCCCATTCGCTACCGCCGTCACGGCTATCGTATTGAGCAGACCGCGAACACGACGCTCATAATCGGCGAGAACGCGTTGGTCTGCGGCCATGTCTGTCTGACCAGCGAATTTACTCAGCAGCAATCCGGCTGGGCATATGCCGCGTTGCACTTGGGGGGTTACAACTTTGCCGCTTCGCTGGTTGCGTGCGATGACCCACAAGATGGGCGTAAGGTGTGTGACTTGCTGCAAGATCAGCCGGCGAGCATCACCTCTGCCGAACTAATGCGTACCCTCAAGGTCGCGCTCGGCCCGACGTTCTACGGCCTGGGCGATTTGCCGCCCTCTGACCGTCGGCGCTTGCTGCGCGTGCTCGATAAGGACAAACTCGACTCGCTGGCCTCCTCGTACCAACAGATTTACCGCGAGCATCTGGGGACGATCACCGCCCTGACTGAGGCGCACATGCCGGTACCGCCGGAACTGCGCATGGCCGCAGAATTCACACTTAGCCATCAACTGGCGCAGGCCGCCACCGACCTGGCGCGCATGCCCACCGGCCCGGCAGAGGCTAATCTGGCCAGTGTGTTGGAGCTGGCGCGGCGCACCGGCATGGAGCTGCATCGCGGTGAGGCAATCCGCACGCTGGAGCAGGCCGTTGTAGATGGCGTCAAAGCCGTCGTCCGTGACAGCAGTCTGTTCGTGGGCGGCCTGCTGGCCGAGCGTTGCGCGTACCTGATCAACCTACTCGCTGCTTCTGACCGTCTCGGCTTCGAGATTTGCCCTGCTCGTGCTCAAGAGTTGTTGCTCGACTACCTGCGCGCCCGTGCGACACACACGCCGCGCGCCCGCCTCGAGCCAGCTCTGCAACTCGCCGAGCGGCTCAGGATTTCGGAGCAGGCAGTTGTTTTCAATGACTGAAGATTGAAGACTGATAGTTGTAGTCATCAGTCTTCAGTCTTCAATCATCAAGTTCAAGGAGCCCTCATGCCCACCCTCTCGCCAGACATCGTCGCAGCCATCGTCGGTGGTTATTACAGCACGCCGTTCGATGTGCTGGGCCTGCACCCTGCGCCCGATGGCAACGGGCTGGTGGTGCGCACTTTCCAGCCGGAAGCAAAAGCAGTGGCCGTGCGACGCGGCCAAGCTGTGTATCCCATGGAGCGTATCCACACGGAGGGCTTCTTCGAAGCCGTCTTCCCTCAGGACCGGGAGTTCTTTAACTATCAACTCGATATCACCGGCTGGGACGATGTCACCATGACCTTCGAGGACGTGTACCGCTTTGCGCCGGTGCTGGGCGAACTAGACCTTTACCTGTATAACGAGGGCAACCTGCTGAAGGCATGGGAGAAGTTAGGCGCACATCCGATTGTGCATCAGGGCGTGGCCGGGACGGTCTTCGCCGTCTGGGCGCCGAGCGCGTTGCGCGTGAGCGTGGTGGGCAACTTCAACCGTTGGGACGGACGCCGTCATCCGATGCGCCCGCGCGGTGCGAGCGGTTTGTGGGAGCTGTTCATCCCCGGCCTGGGCGTGGGCGAGATCTACAAATATGAGGTCAAGAGCCGGTATCGCGGCTACATGGTGAACAAGGCCGACCCGTTCGCCTTCGCCGGCGAGTTGCGCCCGAGAACTGCCTCTATCGTCTTCGACCTGAACCGCTATCAATGGCAGGACGGCGAGTGGATGGCGCAGCGCCGAGAGCACCAGAAGCTCGATGCGCCGCTCTCGATCTACGAAGTTCATCTCGGCTCGTGGAAGCGCAAGCCCAACGGGGACTGGCTCTCGTACCGCGAGCTGGCCGAAGAGCTGATCCCCTACGTGAAAGAGATGGGCTACACCCACCTGGAGCTGATGCCGGTGGCCGAGCATCCCTACGACGGCTCCTGGGGCTATCAGGTGACGGGCTATTACGCGCCCACGGCGCGCTTCGGCTCGCCCGACGACTTTCGCTATTTCGTAGATAAGGCGCATCAGGCCGGCCTCGGCGTCATCATGGACTGGGTGCCTGCGCATTTCCCCAAGGACGAGCACGGTCTAGGCTACTTCGATGGCACACACCTATACGAGCACGCCGACCCGCGCCAGGGGGAGCACAAAGATTGGGGCACCTTCATCTTCAACTTCGGGCGTAACGAAGTACGCAACTTCCTGCTCTCCAATGCGCTCTTCTGGCTGGAGCAGTACCACATTGACGGTCTGCGCGTGGACGCCGTCGCCTCGATGCTTTACCTGGACTACTCGCGCAAGCCGGGCGAGTGGGTGCCGAACCGGTTTGGCGGGCGCGAGAACCTGGAGGCAGTGGACTTCATTCGCCGCTTCAATGAGCTGGTGCACGAGCACTTCCCCGACGTGCTGACCTTCGCCGAGGAATCCACCGCCTGGCCGATGGTGAGCCGCCCAGTGTTCCTGGGCGGTCTGGGCTTCGATCTGAAGTGGAACATGGGCTGGATGCACGACATGCTAGAGTATTTCCAGAAGGATCCCATCTACCGTCGCTACCACCACAACAACCTGACCTTTGCGATGATGTACGCTTACAGCGAGAACTTTCTCCTCTCCATCTCGCACGATGAAGTGGTGTACGGCAAACGCTCGCTGCTCAACAAGATGCCCGGAGACCGGTGGCAGCAGTTCGCCAACCTGCGCGCCTTCTACGCCTATATGTTCGCCTTCCCCGGCAAAAAACTCAACTTCATGGGTGGCGAGTTCGCCCAGTGGAACGAGTGGAATTTCCAGACCGGCCTAGACTGGCACCTGCTGGCGCAGCCGTTACACGCGCAGATGCAACGCTTTGTCCGCGATCTGAACCGGCTGTATGCTGCTGAACCGTCGTTGTATGAGGTGGATTTTCATTGGGATGGCTTTCAGTGGGTGGATTTCCATGACGTGGACCAGAGCGTGGTGTCGTTCATTCGCTATGCCAAAGACCGGCGCGAGTGCGTGTTGGTGGTGGCGAACTTTACCCCTGTGCCACGCGCCGGCTATCGCGTAGGTGCGCCTATTTCTGGCTTCTACCGAGAGATTCTCAACAGCGATTCAGCATATTACGGCGGCAGCGACCTGGGCAACGCCGGCGGACTGCCCTCTGAGGAGCTACCCTGGCAGGGCCAACCGTACTCGCTCTTGCTCACTCTGCCGCCGTTGGCAGTGGTATACCTGAAGCCGGAGAGAAGTGGGTAGAGGGCCGGGTTAGCCCAAGCGCTTGAAGTTTTGCTTATCGCCTGCGCTGTGCCCTATCATCATGCGCTTCACATACTGCATATTATGCAGGAGGCGCTTCGACACATGAACTTGCGGCTCCCCAAGATTGCAAAATCTCACCTGACAAGGCACTGCTCCAGTGTCGTATCGGACTCAGGCGAATTTCCAGTTCGTCCCATCTCGGCCATCCTCCAAAATCACGCCGAGGGCTTTCAACCGCTCGCGGATCCGGTCTGAAGTAGCAAAGTCTTTGCGGGCGCGAGCTTCGGCGCGCAGCTCAATCAGCAGGCGAATCAGCCCGGCCTCGCGCTCGGCGTTTGCGCCGTTGGCGGAAATCCTCTCCGGCAGAATGCCGAGCACTTGCCCGGCCAGTTCGCTGTACAGAGCGGCCACTGCCTCCAAGGCCCTGCGCCCGGCGGGTGGCTCGGCAGCGAGGAGCGTGTTCGTCAACTTGGACAGTTCAAAGAGCACCGAGACGGCGACCGGGATGTTGAAGTCGTCGTTCATCGCTTCAATGAAGCGGTGCTTGATGTCGGCCAGGGCTGGGGCGACGTCGTCCGCGCCGCCCTCAGGCAAAGCCGACGAGCGCAGATGTTCGCGCACTGCTAGCGCCGGGCCGATAGCGCGCTCCCAGCCTCGAGTTGCCGCCTCCAGTGCCTGCTCCGAAAAGTCAATCGGGCTGCGGTAGTGAGCGGAGTAGGTGAAGAAGCGAATGGCCTCGGGCCGCCAGCGCCGAAGCGCGTCCTTGATGGTGAGCACGTTGCCCAGGCTCTTGCTCATCTTCACACCGTTCAGGGTCAGCGAGCCGCCCAGCACCCAATACTTGGCGAACGGCTTTCCGGTGGCCGCCTCGCTCTGGGCGATTTCACACTCGTTGTGCGGGAAGATGTTGTCCACGCCGCCGCCGTGAATGTCGAAGGTCTCGCCCAGATACTTGGTCGCCATGGCCGAGCACTCGATGTGCCAGCCGGGATAGCCCCAGCTCCACGGGCTGGGCCACTTGAGGATGTGCTCTTCCGGCGCTTTCTTCCAGAGGGCGAAGTCCTCGGGATGGCGTTTCTCCTCGCGGACTGCCACGCGTGCGCCCTCTTCCAGTTCCTCGACCCGGCGCCCGGAGAGCTTGCCGTACTTCGAGAACGAACTAACGTCGAAGTAAACTGAACCGTTGACCTCGTAAGCGTGGCCCTTGGCGATGAGCGTCTTGATCATCTCAATTTGCTCTGGGATGTGGGCCGAGGCGCGTGGGGAGATGTCGGGCCGTTGCACGCCGAGCGCGTCCATGTCCTCGAAATACGAGCGCTGGTAGCGTTCCACTACCTCCATCGGCTCGAGGCGTTCGCGGGCAGCACCCTTGAGGATGCGGTCTTCACCGGTGTCCAGGATGTGGCCGACGTCGGTGATGTTCTGGACGTAGCGCACCCGGTAGCCCAAGTAACGCAGGTAACGCACGATGACATCGAAGGAGATGTAATTGCGCGCGTGGCCGATGTGCGCGTGGTCGTACACCGTCGGGCCGCAGACGTAGATGTGGACGCGGCCCTCGACTAGAGGCTTGAATTCCTCTTGGTGGCGGGTCAGGAAATTGTAGATGGTCAGCGGCATGGCAGGGGACGCTCAGTTCGAGGCGCGATCGAGGACGCCTTCGAGCGAAGTAGCCGAGGCTTCCGGCCGGGCAAAAATCATGCGCCCGGCGGTCGTCTGGAAAATCTTGGTCACAACTACGGTGAGCGTTCTGTTGAGGTAACGGCGCCCGTCATCCACCACGACCATGGTGCCGTCGTCCAGATAGCCCACGCCCTGGCCGATCTCCTTTCCCTCCTGAATGATTTTCACGCTCAGACTCTCGCCTGGCAGGAAGATGGCCTTAACGGCATTCGCCAACTCGTTGATGTTGAGCACCGTCACGCCTTGCAGCTGGGCGACATGGTTGAGATTATAGTCGTTGGTGATGATGGCACAGTTGAGCTGCTTGGCCAGCGCAATGAGCTTGCCGTCCACTTCGCGTATGTTGGGCGCGTCCATGTCGGTGAATCGCACCGGCGCAACCGAGGCCTCCTTCAGCTCGTTCAGCACTTCTAGCCCGCGCCGGCCCCGGTTCCGGCGCAGCGTGTCGGACGAATCGGCAATGTGTTGCAGCTCGTTCAGTACGAAGCGGGGGATCAGGATCGTGCCGGAGATGAAGCCGGTCTTGGCGATGTCGGCGATGCGGCCGTCAATAATCACGCTGGTATCAAGCAGCACGCTGCGGCCGTCGTTCTGCGCGCCGGCGCCCTCCGCGGCGATGCGGCCCGGTACGCGGCCCCGGAACAACGAGAAGATATCGCGCTGGCGCATCATGAAAATCGAGATGCCCAGCCAGGAGAAGATGACGGCTCCCAGGAAAGGCAGGATCTGTCCGAAGGGTGAGGGTAACAGTGAGAGCGGATAAGCCAGCAGGCCGGCAATCATCAGGCCGACGATTAGCCCGATCATGCCGGAGACCAGCACTGACGCCGGAAGTTCGCTGACTCGTTTGCGGATGTAGCGGGCGGGTCGGGTGGTAATGTAAGGCGTCAGGATCAGGCCGGCCAGCGCCCCGACCAGCGCCAGCGTCACTACGATGATCTCCGGCGAAGTGTCTGCCAAGTCGGCCCAGAGCGCGCCCAGGTAACCGCCCAGGAGGCTGGCGCATACCATACCAATCAACCTTAAGAGAAACTCGACGCTCACACCATTACTCCAAAAACAAAACAGACAAGCACCCGGAATACTCCGTGCTCATCTGTTCTGAGTTCGAAGAATCGACGGCAGGCTGTGCTTAGCCGCAGCAGGACTTTACAGGACGAGAGGCCGAAACGATTGCATCGAGTGCAGTAAGATGAAAGCGGAGAATAAATCCGGGTAAGCGCGATAAAAAGGAATAAGAATAAATGTCGCAGCTGGATGTAATCTTAACACACATGACTTATGAGCGTCAATAAGATAATGCAAACAGCATCAGCGCGCAGTCAGCACGGCCTCCAGTGCTTCGCGCACAGAGCGCGCCGACACAATCTCCAGGCCATCGAGTGCGGTTTCTGCGCCCTTTCGAAAAGTGCGGGGGACGACGACGCGCCGGAAGCCCAGCTGCCGGGCTTCGCGTAGGCGTTGGGGGAGCTGGCTCACTGCACGTAGCTCGCCGGAGAGGCCGATCTCGCCGATGAGGGCGCAGTCGGCCAGCACTGGGCGGTCCTGCGCCGAAGAGGCAATCGCCGCTGCAATCGCCAGGTCGGCGGCGGGCTCATCTACCCGCAGCCCGCCGACGACATTTACGAAGATGTCCTGATCGAAGAGCCTCAGGCCCACCCGCCGCGTGAGCACGGCGGAGATCATCATCAGCCGGTACAGGTCCACGCCGTTCGGCGTGCGGCGCGGGTTGCCCTGATTGGCGGCGCTGGTTAGGCCCTGAATCTCCACCAGGATCGGGCGCGTGCCCTCCATCGTCACCGCGATGGCGGAGCCGGGCACGTTGACCATGCGCTCGGCCAGGAAGACCTCTGAGGGATTGCTGACTTCCGTCATGCCTGCGCCCGTCATCTCGAACACGCCCACTTCACTTGTCGCGCCGAAGCGGTTCTTGGCGGCGCGCAGCAGACGATAGCTCTGGTAACGGTCACCTTCCAGCTGCAACACCGTGTCCACAATGTGCTCGAGCAGGCGCGGCCCGGCGATGGCGCCCTCCTTGGTGACGTGGCCGATGAGGAAGACGGCGATGCCGGAGGTCTTGGCCAGCTCCTGCAGGCGCGCTGCGCACTCGCGCACCTGGCTCACCGAGCCGGCGGTGGATTCCAGCCCCTGAAGGTACACGGTCTGGATCGAGTCGATCACCAGCAGGCGCGGTCTGAGGCTGTGGACGTGCTCAAGGATTGAGTCGAGGTTGGTTTCAGTCAGAAGCAGGAGCTTTTCGGAAGAGAGCGCCCGACGCAGGGGGCTTTCGCCGTCGCCGGCTTTCTCGTTTTGAGCCGCCTCTCGCGCCAGCCGCGTGGCGCGCAACTTGATTTGCCGCTCGGACTCTTCGCCGGAGACGTAGAGCACCGGGCCGGCGCTCTCGGCCAGCAGCAGTGCCATCTGGAGCAGCAAGGTGCTTTTGCCGATGCCGGGGTCGCCGCCGACGAGCACCAGCGAGCCGGGCACGATGCCGCCGCCGAGCACGCGGCTGAATTCTTGGATGGGCAGGGGCCAGCGTTCGTCGCCTTCGCCATCGATCTGGCTGAGCGTCTTAGGGGTGGAGCGGGCGACGCCTGCCAGGGCGCGCGCGTTGGTCACCCTAGCCGGCTCGGCGACCACTTCTTCAACCATGGCGTTGAACGCGCCACATTGGGGGCATTTGCCCATGTAGCGCGGCGAGACGCGCCCGCAGTTCTGGCACACGAATTGGGTTTTGGGTTTGGGCATGTTTACTCCGGTGAGCATTCTAGTATAACGTCTGTTCTACGCCAACCCAATAAAAACGCCGGGCGTTGTAATCGCCCGGCGTTCAATACAGATGAAGTTCGGCACTATCCTGCCGGCTCCGGCACAGCTTCCGGCGAAGCCTCGGGGGTCGCCTGCGTGCCTTTCTCTAGAATGATCTCGCCGTCCTTCACGATCACGCGCACCGTATCACCTCGCTGGAATTTGCCTGCCAGCCAGCCGTCCGAGAGCACATCCTCGACCTTGTTCTGAATGACGCGGCGCAGCGGGCGTGCACCCATATCTGGATCATAGCCGATTTCGGCCAATTTGTCGGTGGCTTCGGGGGTTAGCTCCAACTTGAGATTTTTCTCTTTGACCCGCTCTTCGACTTTCTTTATCTCTAGTCGAACGATTTGCTTGATCTCATCGCGTGTTAAGGCGCGAAAGACGATGGTGGCGTCGAGGCGGTTGAGGAACTCCGGCCGGAAGGCGCGCTTGAGAGCGTCGTTCAACTTCTTACGCATCTCTTCATAGGCCATCTGCTCAGTGAGCTCCTCATCACGCTTCACGTGGAAGCCGAGCGAGGCCTGACGTTTGATCAGCTCGGCGCCGATGTTTGAAGTCATGATGATGATGGCGTTCCGGAAGCTGACTTTCTTGCCGCGCGCATCGGAGAGATGGCCCTCCTCCATAATCTGGAGGAGCATGTTGTGTGCTTCGGGGTGAGCCTTCTCTACTTCGTCGAAGACGACGATGGAGTACGGGCGGCGGCGGATGCTCTCGGTGAGCTGGCCGGCCTCCTCATAGCCTACATAGCCGGGCGGCGCGCCCACCAGCCGCGAGACGTTGTGCCGCTCCATGAACTCGGACATATCGAGCTGAATGAGCGCCTCCTCGCTGCCGAACATGAACTCCGCCAACGCCTTGGTCAGCTCGGTTTTGCCAACGCCGGTCGGGCCGAGGAACATGAAGCTGCCGATAGGGCGCTTGGGGTCTTTCAGGCCGGCGCGTGCGCGGCGCACCGCCTTGGAGATGGCCTCGATCGCCTCATGCTGACCGACGATGCGGGTGTGCAACGCTTCTTCCATTTTGAGCAGGCGGCTCGACTCTTCTTCGGTGATTTGTGCCACGGGCACACCCGTCCACATCGAGACCACTTCGGCGATGTCTTGCGAGGTGACCTGCGGACTGCTGGCCCGGTCCCAGCCGGCGCGCATCTGCTCGATCTGCGCTTCGATCTCAGCCTGGCGGTTGATGATCTCCTGCGCGTCTTCCAGGCGGTCTTCCTCAATGGCAAGCTGGTGCTCAGAGCGCAGGGCGCGCAGCTCGCCGATGGCCTGCTTAAAGCGCCGGGCTTCGGGGCTCTTGTACATCCGCACGCGCGAAGATGACTCGTCAATCAGGTCAATGGCCTTGTCCGGTAAGAAGCGATCGGGCACGTAACGCGCCGACAGGTTGGCCGCTGCGCTCAGGGCTTCGTCGGTGATGATGAGCTTGTGGTGCTCCTCGTAGGCGCTCTTTACGCCCCGCAGGATTTCAATCGTCTCTTCGATGGTCGGCTCGTCTACATGCACCGGCTGGAAGCGGCGCTCCAGCGCGGCGTCGCTCTCGATGTACTTACGGTACTCGTCCAGCGTGGTTGCGCCGATGACCTGGAGTTCACCGCGCGCCAAGGCGGGCTTGAGGATGTTGGCCGCGTCCACCGACGAGCCGGCAGCGCCCGCGCCGACCAGCATATGGACTTCGTCAATAAACAGGATGGCTTCGGCCTGCTTGAGTTCCTCGATGACGCGCTTGAGGCGCTCCTCGAACTGGCCGCGATACATCGTGCCGGCGACCAGTGAGCCTACATCCAGTTGCAGCACGCGTTTGCCCAGGAGCGGCTCCGGCGTCTCGCCGGCGACGATGCGCTGGGCCAGCCCCTCGACGATGGCCGTCTTGCCGACGCCCGGCTCGCCGATGAGCGCCGGGTTGTTCTTGGTGCGGCGCGCCAGGATCTGAATGACGCGCTCGATCTCCATCTCGCGCCCGATGACCGGGTCAAGCTTATTCTCTTCGGCCAGCGCCGTCAGGTCGGTTGCCAGCTGGTCGACCAGTGGCGTCTTGACTCTTTCTTTTTTCCGAATATCGCCTTGTGCGGCGACGGCTTGGCGTTGGAGCTGTGACTGAGAGGGGTTTTCCTGTAGCACACGGCGCGTTTGGCGGCGAATTTGCTCGGCGGAGATGCCTAACTTCTTGAGCACATCCATGGCCACGCCCTCGTTTTGGCGCACCAGGCCCAACAGCAGGTGCTCGGTGCTGATGTAGTGGTGGTTCATGCGGCGGGCCTCGTCAACCGCCAGCTCCAGCACACGCTTGGTGCCGGGGGAAAGGTCAATCTTTGTCAGGCCGGAGGTCTTGTTGGCGCCGGTCAGGCGTTCGACCATCTCCTGAACCCGGCGGGTCTCCAGCCCAAGCTCACGCAACACGCGGCCTGCCACGCCGCCTTCTTCCTTGATCAGCCCAAGCAGCAGGTGCTCTGTGCCGATGTAACTATGCTTCATTCGCTCGGCCTCTTCCTGGGCGAGGCTGAGCACGCGCCGTGCCCGCTGCGTAAAGCGTTGTAATTTGTCTGACACGATGACTCCTCTCCAATTCCTACTCACTAGGCCAGCTGACCGTACGGCGTTATTCTATCAAAAATCGTTCATTCGTGAGGCAGCCTATTCGGGAAGTACGCGAAGGTTGTCGGGGAACGCGCCGTCCCTTCGATTGCCGCTTCGGCTTCGCTCGCTGTCCACCTAGGGATCGGCTGACATGTTTTGCGTGCACCCTTGGGGAGAGGCGTGTAAGGAAACGCTGAGAAAAAGAGCGCAGATGGGCTGCGCTCGACGCTTCTCGGATAGCGTGGGGATACGGAACGAAAAGGCCCGGCTTCCAACAGAGGCTGGGTTGCAGGTTTAGTGCTCGCCCTCGTCACCGTCCATCACCACCTCGTCCAGATCGGGCACAGTAGCAGCGATGGAGGCCCAGTCGACGTCGGCGTACTCAGCGGAGGCGGCACGCTTTAGGCTCAGACTAATGCGGCGCTTCTCTGGGTCAATCTTGAGCACACGCAGCGTTACCTGCTGGCCCTCGCTGACCACATGCTTGGGATGGTCCACGTGACCCTCGGCCAACTCGGAGACGTGGATCAGCCCTTCGACGTCGTCTTCGCCCTCGATGCGCGCGAAGGCACCGAATTTAGTGAGCTTGGTAATGGTGGCCTGCAACAATTGGCCTGGCTGATACTTGTGCTGCAGCAGCAGCCACGGGTCAGTCTCGCGGCGCTTAATGCTCAGCCCGATGCGCCTCTTCACCGGGTCAACGTTCAACACTTCCACCTCGACTTCCTGCCCAACTTGCAGGACTTCCTTCGGGTGGTTGACGCGCTTCCACGAAATTTCGGAGAGGTGCACCAGACCATCGGCTCCGCCAATATCCACAAAAGCGCCGAAGTCGGCCAGGCCGATGACGTGGCCGGTGCGCACGTCGCCGGGCTTAATTTCCGCCAGCAGTTTCTCTTTCTGCATCTCGCGCGCTTCCTTGCTAGCCGCGCGTTCGGAGAGGATCAGCCGGTTGCGGTTGCGGTCCACCTCGATTACCTTGACTTGTACCGGCTCGCCGATCATCTTGCCCCACTTCTGCTCGGGGGCTTCGACGCCTTCGGTACGGCGGCGGCGCTGGGTGCTCACCTGCGACGCCGGGATGAAGCCGCGTACGTTGCCGATTTTGACGATGATGCCGCCTTTGTTGTAGCCGGCGATGGTGCTGGAGTAGACCTCCTGCGTCTGGAGGAGCCTCTCGGCGGTCTGCCAGTCCTTTTCCTCGCGGGCGCGCACATACGAGAGGATCGGGTTGCCGTTACGATCTTCGGGATCTAGGACGTAGACCGGGATGACTTGGCCAACAGCGAAGGACTTGCGCGTCGGTTGGTCAATGGCTTCGAGCTCTTTGCCGGAAATGATTCCCTCAGACTTGGCCCCGACATCCACCAGAATTTCACTGGGCGTGATGCGCGCGATGATCCCATCACGGATCTCCCCGCGGCTAAGCATGTTCATGCCGCTCGCGCCCTCGTCGAGCAGCTTCTTCATCGGGTGATCGGCGGCGCTTCCCCCCATGTTCTGGTCGGATGACATCATGTTCAGTTCGTTACTCCAAATGAAGATAGAGCTGATTATAAGACCGAATCCGCGGATTAGCAACGGTTTGGCGCTTTCAGTGAATGCCGGTGGTATAATCAACATGCTAAGAAGTCAGAATTCGGCGACCCGAGGGCGCTTGATGGCCTTCCGGGGGCAGAATTCTGATTTTCGCTAAAGTAGCCTGTAGCTTCATGCCGCAATATTTTCCGTTCACGGCTATCGTCGGCCAGGAGCGCATGAAGCGCGCCCTGGTGCTCAATGCCATTGACCCACGCATCGGCGGCGTGCTCATCCGTGGTGAGCGCGGTACGGCCAAGTCCACCGCCGCACGCGCCCTCAGCGCCCTGCTCCCGGAAGTCGAGGTCTTCGCTGAGTCGCCTTTCAACGATGACCCGAATTCGCCGGCCACCTGGTCGGACTGGGTGAAGGAGCGCATCGCCAATGGCCAGGAGCTGCACGTCGTCCGCCGGCGTATTCCGTTCGTGGATTTGCCCGTCAGCGCAACCGAAGACCGGGTGGTGGGCACGTTGGACATTGAGGCGGCCATCAAGAAGGGCGAGAAGCACTTTGAACCGGGCGTGCTGGCGGCGGCCAACCGTGGCCTGCTGTACATTGACGAGGTCAACCTGCTCGACGACCACGTGGTGGACTTGCTTCTGGACTCTGCTGCGATGGGCGTAAACGTCGTCGAGCGCGAGGGCATCTCCTTCTCGCATCCGGCCCGCTTTATCCTCGTGGGTACGATGAACCCGGAGGAGGGCGAGCTGCGCCCGCAGCTTCTCGATCGCTTCGCGCTGTCCTGCGAGATCCATGGCCTGCGCACGCCGGAGGAGCGCGTGGCGGTGATGGAGCGCAATCTTGAGCGCGACGCCGACCCGGAGGCCTTTGCCGCCAAATGGGCGCCGAAGGAAAAAGAGTTGAGCGACGAGATCATGGCGGCCCGTGAGCTGCTCGAACGTGTCCAGTACACCCGGAGGGACCTGTTCACCATCGCTTCGCTTACGGCCTCCATGCACGTGGACGGTCACCGCGCCGACCTGGTCATCCTCAAAGCGGCTCGCGCGCATGCCGCCTTCCAGAAGCGCACTCGCATCACCGAGGTGGACATCGCCGTCGCCGCCGAGCTGGCGCTGCCTCACCGCATCAAGAAAGGGCCTTTCCAGCAGACCGAGGTCAACCTGACCAACCTGCAGGACCGCATCGAGCAGTTGAGCAGCGAATTCGACGGTCAGGGCGAGGCCCAGCCGCGCCAGCTAGAAGAGGAAAGTGTAGGAAAAAAAAACAGGAGGTGACGGCCGAAGGCTCTGAACAGGAGTCACCGGACACGCCTCCGACCGAGCCACAGCTCCAGCCTCAATATTCGCCCTTCGACCGTAATCCCAACCGTTGGTGGGAGGGGGGCCAGAAGGTCAAGATCGGGCCGGAGTTCACCGCCCGCAGGATTGACACTCCGCTCGACAGGCTTACCCGCAAACAGGGCGGACGCCGTTCCCGCACCAAGACCGACCGCAAGCGCGGACGCTACATTCAGGCCCGGCCTGCCCATGGCAACACTTACGACGTAGCCTTTGATGCCACGCTGCGCGCCGCCGCTCCGCAGCAGCTCGCCCGCGCCGAAGCGCGACAGCAGCGCCAGGTGGCGTTCTCCATAGAGATGGAAGACGTACACCGTAAGGTGCGCGTCAAGCGTGCAGCCAACCTCATCCTGTTCGTAGTGGACGCCTCCTGGAGCATGGCGGTAGCCGAGCGGATGCAGGCGACCAAAGGCGCCATCATGTCCCTGCTCACCGATGCCTATCAGCGCCGCGACCGGGTGGGCCTCATCGTCTTTCAGAAGAATCGCGCCATCACCGTCCTGCCGCCGACCAATTCGGTGCAGCTGGCACAGCGCGCGCTGGCCGATATTCCGGTAGGAGGAAAGACTCCACTCTCCGCCGGGCTGATGCTGGCGCTTGAAACTCTGCTTCAGGAGAAGCGCACTCACCCGGATGTGATGCCGCTGATGATTCTGCTAACCGATGGGGCAGGCAACGTCAGTATGAGCGACTTGCCGCCGCAGGTCGAGGCGCACCGCATTGCTGACCAGTTCAGGGAGCATCATATCCGTTCGGTGGTTATCAACATGGAACATGCTGCTTTTGATCAGGGCTTGGCGCGCCAACTGGCCGAGCACTTGGGCTGTGAGTGTTACACGCTGAGCGAGCTGAAGGCGGAGGCGCTCTATCACGCGGTGAAGGAGGAGTTGAAGGGGTAAGACGGCAGTCTTGCCGTATAGCACGGGGTTGCGTCGGCGGACGGGTCGCCGAAAAGCATACGGCTTCCGAAAGGTATTACAAATCGGCGGTTGACTTACTCTGTGGGGAGAAGCTATATTTCCCGCCCAGAGGAGACGGTTATGACCGCCAAAGTTCCCAGACAGAAAAAACTTAGGGAAGCTGCGCCGGCTTACCTCGCCAGGCCGGCGCCGGTGATGTATCAAGTTACGATTACATCCAAAGGGCAGGTGGTCATCCCGGCGGCGTTACGCAAGAAGTACAACATTACGCCCGCGACACGGCTGCTTGTTTCGGACGAGGGGGGAAGGATAATCATCCGGCCAATTAACGCTCATGAACTGGTCGAGCAGTTGCGTGGCTCGCTGGCAGAGGGGCCGGATTTAGTGAAGGCCCTGCTTGAAGAACGGGCGCAAGACAGGGAGCGCGAGGATGCCAAGTTTGTTCGTTTTAGATAGCTATGCCGTGATGGTTTTTCTTAAGCGGCAGCCCGGCGAAGCCGAAGTTGCTGCTCTTTTTGCACGCGCGGCCAAGCAGGAGATAGCTTTGGAAATGTCGGCGGTGAATTGGGGAGAGGTGTGGTACTTGTTGGCGCGCGAGTACGGTGAACGCATCGCCGAAGATAAGACTTCGGCGCTCATGCAAATTCCGCTGCAGGTGGCCGATGTGAATTGGGTCATGGCGCGGCAGGCGGCAGCCTTTAAGGCATACGGTGGCATTTCGTATGCCGATTGCTTTACTGCCGCGCTGGCGAAGTTGAGAAACGCGCCGCTGGTTACCGGCGACCCGGAGTTCAGGCGTCTTGAAAAGGAGATCGAGATACGCTGGCTGAAACGGCGCTGACCTATACAAAATACGCCCCCGGCCTAGTGCCGGGGCGTTTCATTCTCGGTAGCGGTCAATACAGGAACATCGGCTTGCCGAGCATGTCGCGTACTTTGGGCTTGTAATTCTCGGCGTCGTACAGCGCCGTCACATCCACACGCTTCTTGCCGGACACCACCATCTCCAGCGGCACCGTCGTATAGATTCCTTGTTGCAGCGCCACCATGCGGCCTGTATGCCCCAGCGCGACCTGGTCAAGCGCCAGTGAACCGTAGGCGATCGCCACCATACGGTCGAGCGAATCGGGCGCGCCGGAGCGCATAAGGTAGGCCAGCTGCTCGTACATGATGTTAACGCCGGAGCGCTCCCTGATCTCCTCCGCTGTGAGTAGGCCGATGCCGCCCAGCTTTTTGTGGCCGTAGGCGTCTTCTTCGCCCCTTTGCACCACGCTGCCGCCCTTGAAGGTGGCACCCTCCGAGATGGTCATGATGGCATAGTTCGACGGGTTCCGTGCCCGGTCTTCCTTAAGAAAGGCAACCAGCTTGTCAATGTCAAAGGGGACTTCGGAGATGATGGCCCGATCTACGTCTGCGAGATAGGCGGCGAACAACGACGTTTCGCCGGAGTTGCGGCCAAACAGCTCGACGATGCCGATGCGCTCGTGGGAGCCGACGGAGGTGCGGAAGGCGGTGATGGCCTCCACCGAGCGCGTCACCGCCGTCGAAAAGCCGATGCAGTAGTCGGTGCCGAACACGTCGTTGTCCATCGTCTTGGGGATAGCGATGATGTGGACACCCTCGTTGTGCAGGCGACAGGCGTAGCTCAGCGTGTCATCGCCGCCGATGGGGATGAGGGCCTGGATGCCCAAATGGTCTAACACGCGCAGCACATGCTTGGTGCAGTCCACGGTGCCCCTGGGGGTCGTCACACGGTCCTCAGTGCGGACGAAATCCGGCACTTCGTTGGCTTTGACGTTCGCCGGGTTGGTGCGCGAGGTATGCAGGATGGTGCCGCCGGTGCGGTCAATGGTGCGCACCCGTTCCAGCGTCATCGGCATCAGCCACTCCTTGGGAGCTGCCGGGTCGTCTATATTGTAATGTAACAGCCCCATCCAGCCGCGGCGGATGCCGATGATCTCGATGTTGTGGCGCTGGGCGCGGGTGACGATAGCCTTCATGGCAACATTCAGTCCGGGCACATCGCCGCCGCCGGTCAAGATGCCGATCCGCAGATTTTTGGACATATAAAATTCTCCTGAGACGTTTCGATTCGCTCGTGAACGATTGAAGCGAAAACGGTCCGTTTCGGCAACTGACGGATGACACGAATTCGAAGCGCCATTCGCCTAACTCTGCGCGCCCGCCACATTTTACAGCCCGCTTGCCCACGCCGAGCACAAAGCCATCCACACTTGGCTCCGTCGCCCCGAGGCCGCCGCCCAGGCATTGATATAATCGCCGCAGAATCTTGGCTGCAAAGGCAAATAAAACCTGATTATGGTCTCCTCAAAAAAAGAAGAAGAACTGGCTGCTATGCTTGAGCGCTTGAAAAGTAACGAGCGTGTCACGCTCATCCGCGTCTCCGTTTCCGATGATGCCTGTCCGGTGTGCTTCTCGCTCCAAGGCGCTTATCCCAAAGACCGGGCGCCGAAGCTTCCGCCCGATGGCTGTTCCTGCCCCTTGGGCCGCGCGCGCGTCTTCTACGAGCCGGTGCTGGCGGAAATTTTCCCTTGACGGGTATTTCTTCAGCAGATTGAAACGGATCATGCGGATGAGACGGGTAACCTTGAAATTCGTGGCTCTTCGGCATAAAGCCTGCTTTGCTACGGATTGCGTGAAGAAGGAGCAGTGAAGACGGTCAAAGCTGGTTGAGCATATTCCGCGCATAGGCCAGCGCTTCATCACGAGAGTGGATTTCGCCGGCGGCCTGTGCCTCGCGCACCGCTTCCAGCAGCCGGCCAATTGGCGGGCCGGGCTCTAGGCTCAGCTCACGCACCAGATCGTCGCCGTTGACCAGCGGCGGCGGCGCGACAATGGTCTCACGCTTCTCAAAATACGCTTCCAGCATCCTGGCGCAGCCGGTCACGTGATGCGCCCACTCGTCCTCCGGCGGGGGAAGGGAGCCGTATTTGCCCAGGAAGTCGGCCAGGGAGAGCAGCACAATGTCCACACCCGTTGCGCCCGTATCGCGAAAAAAACGGTGGATGGCGCGCGGGGTTGGCTCGCCCTCGCGCGTCAACTGACGCGGGCGCATGTGGTGGGCGATGACGGTTCGCGCATAATGGATTTCGTCGGCGCTAAACTTGAGACGGGTCAGCACGGTGACGGCAAGGTCAGCGCTGCGGCTCTCATGCCCGAGGAAGCGGATGCGGCCATCGGCCTCCAGCGAGCGCGTCTCCGGCTTGGCGGCGTCGTGCAGCAGCGCGGCCAGCATCAGCACCCAGCGCGTAGGCCGGTCGCCGGCCATCGGCTGCGCTAGGAGCGCGCTGATCGGTTCGCGGTAACGTCCCAGCCGCATGCTCACCATCCCGGCCGTCAGGTCGGAGGCAGCGTCCACGTCGTGCACCGGACCGAGCAGGTGGATCACTTCCGCCAGGCGTGTGACGACCGCCAGCGTGTGCTCCCAGACATCGAGCGTGTGCGGCGGCGATTGGGCCAGGCCTTGCAGCGCCTTCAGCTCCGGGATGATTTGCTCTAGTAGACCGAGCAGGTCGAGGACGCGCAGGCAGGCCGCAGGCTGCGGGCCGCCGAGGCAGCGAATGAACTCGTCTCGAATGCGTTCTGCGGCGACGCGTGGCAGGTCGGCTGCGTGTGCCCGGATGGCGGCGCGCGTCTCTTTCTCGATGCGGAAGTTGAGCTGCGCCGCCAGCCGCACGGCACGCACGCTGCGGAGGGGGTCGCCAACGATGGCGTCGGGCGAGCAGGCACGGATGAGCTTGGCGCGCAGGTCGGCGATGCCGCGCAGCGGGTCGAGGCAGGTGTCCGGCGCGTTCAGCGGCACGGCGATGGCGTTGATGGTGAAGTCGCGCGCGGCCAGGTCGGCGAAGATGTCGTTGCCGCGCAGCCGGGCGAAGTCGAGCGTTTGCGCCGGGCTATTGGGCTCCCGCAGGATGACGCGGCCTGCGCCGCGTTCGGCATCGAGGGCGTAGAACGCGCCGCCCAGCGCATCCGCCACGCGGCGAGCGATGGCCAGCCCATCGCCATCCACCGCGAAGTCCACATCATGGACGCGCCGGTTCAGGATCAGATCACGTACTGCGCCACCCACCAGCCAGACTCGCGCCGACTCAGGGAGCAGCGTGCGCACACGGGTGATTATCTCGGGCAGCTCGTAGTCGAAGGGTTCGGGCACGAATATGACCTGGGATTCCGCTTTGGGCTGTGAGAGGCGGGCATTGGTGTGGGCCTCGTCCGCGCTTGCGCCTACACCGATGACTGCGCCGCGCAGCAGTGCTACCCAGCGACCGGCGTACGGGGTGAGCGAGTCTATCACGGGTTAGGGCCGAGCATCCCGATAGCGCTCGGCATGTCTGGGCGCGAGTATACCAGCCTGTGAAACGGCCTCCGAGTAGGCTTCTGTGCTGGCGTGGAGGTGGAAATCGAGAGCGAGCACTTGGATTTCTCCGAGCGGCGATGGCGAGTGTGCTTTGAGGATGCAAAAGGATTCGAGGCCGACGTTCAGCGTGGCCGGCGGTTGGGCAAAGCGATCGAGAGGAATGGCCGGGATGGCGATGGGGCATGGTCGCAAATCGGCCGCGTAAGCGCCTTTGCGAATCTTGATTTGAATGGTCGTTGGGTTGTGGTGCATATAGCGTACAACGCATTGCGTATTGCGTGTTGCATTACGTACTTACGGAATGCGCAACACGCAATACGTTTTCCATCTCCGTCGCCCAGGCCAGCAGCTGCTCATCTGCGCCGAAGCGTCCGACGAGTTGCAGCCCGACGGGCAGGCCGTTGATTTCGCCGGAGGGCAGGCTGAGGGCGGGCAGGCCGGCCTGGGTCCAGGGCAGGTTCATGATAGGGTCGCCGGTGCTCTCCAGACCTTCGGGCGCGGGGCCGACGGAAGCGGGCGCAACCCACATGTCCACATCGTGACGGGCCATAACCTCTGTAAGGGTCTGACGCAGTTGCCGGCAGCCACCGCGCAGCTCGGCCAGCACCGGGTCGGATACGGTTCGTCCGCGCTCAATCAGGTCACGGGTCTTAGGGTGATACAGGTCGGCGAAGCGGGCGTACCACTCGGCATGGACGCGCGCGGCCTCGCCGGCGATGAGGGCGTAATGGCGCTCCTGCAGCGCCGCGATATCGGCGAGTGCAGCAACGGATATGAGCGTGTACCCGGCCTTGCGCAGTCGCTTGCAGACTTGCTGAAGGTGCGCGAGCATCTCGGCGGAGGCGCGCTCCAGGTAGGGACCTTCCGGGATCGCCAGCACCGGCCTACGTTCCACTTCAACCGTTGCTCTCCAATCTCCAATCAACACCCTTGCTGCCAGCGTCACGCCGGTCACGTCACCGGCGAACAGCCCGACGTGGTCAAGCGAGGGCGCGAGGGGGATGGTGCCGGCGCGTGAGACGCGGTCGTAAGTCGGCTTGAAACCAACCACGCCGCAGAAGGAGGCCGGGCGCAGGATCGAGCCGATGGTCTGGGTACCGAGGTTGAGCGGAGCGAGACCCGCCGCCATCGCCGCCGCCGAGCCGCTGCTGGAGCCGCCGGGTGTGTAGGTTCTGCCGACGGGGCTTTTGGGATTGCGCGTTGGGCCGGGGGCAAAGTAGGCGAACTCGGTGGAGACGGTTTTGCCGAGGATCAGCGCGCCGGCCTCGATCAGCCGCGTTACGCTCTCGGCCTGCGGGCCGCGCAGCACTTCCGGCGGCAGCCGGCTGCCGCCCGTCGTTGGGAAGCCATCCACGTGGAAGATGTCTTTGACGCCGACCGGTATGCCGAAGAGGGGCGGACGCGAAGCGGGGTCGGGAAAACGGGCCTCGAGGGCTGCAGCTTCGCGTCGCAACCGGTCGAAGCGGCCCGGCTCCGGCATGAAGGCCAGCACCTGCGGCTCGACTTCGGCAAAGCGTCGTTCCAGATCGGAGAGGTAATCCATCAGGGAGCGCCGGCCTGAGCGCAGAGCGATTGTCAATTCAGCAAGCGAAAGGTCTTTCATCGGTTACAGTGATAAGGCAAACGCTGCAATAGACCCCGGAAGAACATTCAGCGCGCTGTGCCTGGAGAGTAGGTCGGCGCGTTTGGGCCTTGGCCAGTGCTGCCAGAGGCGAAGGGTGCCAGCAGCACTAGCGCTAGCATCTCCCGTGTTAGGCCATGGCGGTTTGCCACAGCCAGAGCAGCTCCGGCCCGATGCGCCAGAGCCAGGCCGGGCCCAGCTCGATCACGAGCAGCGCCATTCCGGCCGGCAACACCGAAATGGCCACGACCACGCTTCGGATGACGGCTTTGAAGGGGACGAGGGCAAGCAGGCTCCAGCTGGCCGCGCGGTGAACGTCTATCACCCAGGCTGAGCCGTTGAAGTACAGCGCCTGCAATCCGGTGAGCGTCAGGACGCAAACGAGGGCAAACAGCAACGTGTTCGTAAAGCGGAGGGCTTCGCCGCGCATGAGCCGAAAGCGAACAGGGCAACGTCGTAAAAAAACGCTGCCCTGTCCTTGTCAGTCGGGGTGGGCGGATTTGAACCGCCGACCACTGCAACCCCATTGCAGTGCGCTAGCCGGGCTGCGCTACACCCCGAGGTGCAACGGATTATAACAGTGCGTTATGCGTTTATCAAACGTAGCAGGGCTTCAGGCCGTCGTCGGAAGTTTTCCACTTTGAGTCGGCCCGTGCTCAGCGCCTCAACCGTTTCCGCCAGGACGCGATTCACCGGCGTTGGAATGCCTTGTTCTGCACCGTAACGCGCTACTGCGCCGTGCAGCCAGCGTACTTCGGTGGGACGGCCGGCGTGCAGGTCGAGGTACAAGGAAGGCGGCTTGCCGCCGCGCGCCGAGGCCAGGCCGCGCCGCAGCAGAGGCCGGGCCAGCCACGCCGGCAGCTGTGCGCCGAGTGCCAGCGCACGCACCGGCGTTCCAGGCAGATCCACCACCGCGTGACGCAAGGCCTGCATCACGCTCAGGCATTCGCGCAATTGGGCCTGCTCCAGCGCAAACAGTCGCGCGTCGGCGAAGATTTCCGCCACGCTCAGGTCGAGGATGGCCGAGGTCGCGTTGCCGACCAAGTTGGTGAGTAGCTTGGACCATTTGAGCGCGCCCGCTGACTCATACCCGCGTGCCTTCAGGCCGGCCTCGTTGAATGCCCTCAGGAGCGGCGTGCTTAGCGGATGATCCAGCGCCACACCCACGCCGCGTTCCCGCTCGACGATGAAGTCGCCCACGCCGCGTCTGCTCACTGCCGTCGTCACCGTCCCGGCGATCACGCCCTCCGCGCCGAAAGAGCGCGCGATGTCGCCCTCGTTGTCCACGCCGTTTTGGAGGCATAGGATGGGCGGCGGCGAGTCGGTCGCGGCGCGCAGTTCGGCGAGTGCGCTGGCGGTATCGAACGACTTGAGCGCGAACAGCAGCGCATCATGCTCAAGGCGGAAAGCGGCTGCCGGCGAATCCACTACGGCGGGCGCGGCGATCACGCTTTGCCGGTCGTGGCGAGTCAGGCGCAGGCCATGGGCGCGCAGTTGAGCGGCAGTACCAGGCCGCGTCAGGAACGTGACCGTGTGCCCGGCCTGCGCCAGGCTGACGCCGAGATAAGCGCCGATCGCGCCTGCGCCTAGGATGAGGAACCTCATCACCGTCCTGCGCGGCTGCGCCGTTTCGCCGGGGTAGGGCGCTTCTTCGCTGTTGTACGTTTGCCAGCTTTGTGCGCAGGCCTCCGTTTCGGTTGGGGATTCGGCGTCAGGCGCGGCAGCGGCCCGAGCTGTTGCTCCGGCTCGGCGCAGAGCCGGGCGCGCCCGTGCCTCGCCAGAGTCTTGACGATGAAGGTGGCTGCTGCCGAGGCCGCTGCTGTGGGCGGTCTGAATTGTTGCATCAGTTTGGGCTAGAGGTAGCTCACCGAGACCTCCACGCCCAGGTTCAAGGCTTTGAGCATAGCGGCGCATTTGCCTGCTTCGCCAGGTAAGCATACAGCGCGGGCTTCACCTGTTTGCCGAAATGATCGAGCGAGTCGGCCCGGAGCATCTCCAACGGTTCGGGCAGCAGGTCGGCGAGCAGGTGAGAGAGGGATAGGGGCGCCATCGCTACTCCAGCCGTGAGCCGATAAAACCGCGCGCGCCCCGGGCGAAATCATCGGCCGGCATGGCGCGTTTGCCGGCGGGTTGAACTTCGAGCAGGCGCAACGCGCCATCACCGCAGGCCACGGCCACGCCGCTGGCGAGCGGCAGCACTTCACCTGGCTCGCCGCGGACGCCCTCGGCCGGCGCGGCGCGCAGCACCTTCAGAGGCCGGCCCTGCCAGAGGGCGAACGCGCCCGGCCACGGCGTCAGCGCGCGCACCCGGCGCTCCAGCTCAACGGCGCTGCGGGTGAAGTCGAGATGGCCATCCTCTCTTCTAAGTTGAGGCGCATACGTTGCCAGCGCTTCGTCCTGCGGCTGCGGCTCAAGCTCTCCGGCCAGATAGGTGGGCAGGGCGGCAAGCAGCAGGTCGGCCCCGCGTTGCGCTAAGCGCGCGGTCAGCGTCCCCGTCGTGTCATCGGGTTGGATCGGTTCGATGCTCTTTGCCAGCAGCGGGCCGGTGTCCAGCCCCGTATCCATGCGCATCAGCGTGACGCCGGTCTCGGAGTCGCCGGCTGCGATCGCGGCGGCGACAGGAGCCGCGCCGCGCCAGCGCGGGAGCAAGGAAGCGTGGACGTTGAGGCAACCGAACGGTGGCAGGTCAAGCACCGCCGGTTTGAGGATCTGGCCGAAAGCAGCGACGACGATCAGGTCGGGTTGCCAGGCTTTGAGCTGGGCGAGGGCCTCTGGCTCACGCAACTTCTCCGGCTGAATGACAGGGACGCCCGCTGCCTGCGCCACTTGCTTCACGGGCGACTCGCCGAGCTGCTGGCCACGCCCGGCGGGCCGATCGGGTTGAGTCGCCACGCCGACCACGCGGGCGTGCTCAAGCAGAGCGCGCAGGCTGGGGACGGCGAACTGTGGCGTGCCCATGAAGACGACACGCGTGGTCTGAAGCGACGGCATCGCGCGGCATTCTAGCACAGCCTCCTGCATAAACCTTGAGCAGATTTACTGAGTTTTGAAGAATTGGAGCGGTTTCCAGCTTGAGTTGTGGCAGGGTATGCAAAATTATGAACAGGGCTACGCCGAGGATTACTGGACAAGCGTTACAGCGGAACGACAAAATAATTCAGCGCTGGGAGCAATACGTCTGGCCAAGGATAAAAAATGGCGTAGGCTAAAAGCGACGCTGGTACTATATAACCAATGGTGCTAGTTTGATAGGAGTTACGCAGTTGCACCCGTGCTGCCACATCATATGCGGCGGTCCTATGCCCGCCAGAAGTCCACTAGATATGACAGCAACCCCCCAACTGCGTAAGTCCTATTATTTATTCAAAACTCAGTAGGAGGGTACAGATTAGAACAGGCCCCAATCTGCGCCGGCGCCCTCTTCCATCATCGAGGGATCCCACAGCTCCGTGCCCATCTCAATCTTCGTTGGGGTTTCGGTCACCTGTGTGACCTTGTTTCGTGCCTGCTCGAGCAGGGCCGGGCCATAGGGACAGAACGGTGTGGTGAGGATCATCTTCATCCAGGTGCTGCCATCTTCCTGAAAGGCCAGATCGCGGACCAGGCCCAACTCGATAATGTTGAGGCCAAGCTCCGGGTCAATGACCTCACGCAGGGCCTCTTTGACCGCAGCAGCCTTTTCCGGCGCGTCGGTCTCGGCCTGCCAGACTACTTTGCTGTTTGCGTTGGTCTGTGCCATCGTTGTTTTCCTCAGGGTTCTCAGGGTTCTCTTGACTTCGTGCCGACTGTGGCCTCAAGGCTTTGCGGCCGGATGATGAACACGCACCGCTCGGCGCCGTCCAGCACGCAATCGGTTTTCTCCACGTCGGCGGAGAGCATCTGTCGCATCATTGTCTGGTCAATGGTGCAAATCTCCGGGTGCTGCTGGCCTAGGCGGACATAGGGGCAGTTGTACTCTGTGAGCCGGATCGTCTCGCCCACACGCTTCCACTCTGCGCCGAAGCCCTCTTCGCCTAGCGCGCTTACCAGGGCATCCAGTTTTTCCTCGAGCGATTTGCCCGCCGTGCGCTGCACATGTTCGCTGGCCATCTCCTCTGCCAGCCGGATCAGCAGCGCCTCGACGGCCTCCGCAGGCAGGGTGGATTTGAGCTGAGCTAACAGTCGTTCGCTCAACTGCACATAGCGTGCAGGGAAGCGCTCGGCGGCCGCCTCGGTGAGCGAATACTCCAGGTGAGGCCGGCCCACCCCACGGCGCACCTCCGCCGCACGGACAAGCCCCTCGGCCTGTAACGCGGCCAGATGGTGCCGCACCGAAACCGGTGAGATCGCCAGTTCCTCCGCCAGCTGAGCGACGGAGGCATGGCCGTGGGCGCGGATGAGGCGCAAAATCCTGTCGCGGGTACTGCTCATCGCAAACTCCCTGCAGATTTTATCGGGTTCGACAGCTTTCGTCAATAAAAGAGATATTTATCAAAAATATTGACGGATGCCTCGGCCTGTTGCTATAATCTCGTCGCGACCCAGGCATTCCGCACAGGAGCGAACATGACTTCAGCACTAGAGATCCGTAATCTGCATGTAGCCGTCGAGGACAAACCGATCATCAAGGGCTTGAACCTCATCATCAAGCAAGGCGAGATTCACGCGCTCATGGGCCCGAACGGCACGGGCAAATCCACGTTGGCCTACACCCTGATGGGCCATCCGAGTTACACCGTCACCGCCGGGCAGGTCATCTTCAAAGGCGTTGATTTACTGGAACTGGAGCCAGACGAG